>CANRNP010000001.1 GCA_947632015.1 uncultured Clostridia bacterium
AAACCGCAGGTCTCCATAAATTTATACACAGCGGCGATGAGTTTTTCCGACCACGCGGGGTGAATGGGACACACCGTAATGGGGACGATGCGGTGGGAGCGTTCGGCGTAAAAGCCGACGACGTTTTTCCCGTTCTGCCGACTGATGGGAAGCTGGAGCTTGTTGCGGTAGCCGTATTCCTTTTCGCTCCGCTCCGGACGGGAGACCGCGCATTCCAGCCCGCCGATCTTTCTGAGCGCCTCTTTGACGAGGTTCTGCTTAAAGCCGAGCTGGTAGCGGTATTTGATATGCTGCAAGCGGCATCCCCCGCAACGCCCGAACGCGGGACATTCGGGACGGACCCGCTCCTCCGCGGGGGTGAAGATCTCCTGCACCTTGCCGTAGGCGACGCCCCCCTTTACGCTGAGGATCTTGATCTCCGCCCGCTCGCCGGGCAACAAAAAAGGCACGAACAAAGTGACACCGTCCTTCCGGACGATCCCCTCGCCGTTCGTGCCGAGCGCTTCCGCGCTGCCGACGATGACATCATTCTTCTCCATCTCTCACCTCCGGATCCGCCGGATCGCAAGATCCGCCGAACGCTGACAGTAAAATATCATAACATCGTACGCCGCAAAGAACAGCGTGCCGCCGAGGAAGATGATGTAATAGAAAAACCGTACCACGTAGTCGGGAAAACTCATTCCCGCCATTGCGGTGAGCACATAGTAAGAGAGCCACATCGCAAGATCGAACCAGACCGCCTTCGCGGCGAAACACGCGATCTTCAACGGCGTGCGCTTTACATACTTCCTTTGCAGATAGTTCACGATGGGATGAAGCCCGAAAAAGACGGCGTAGGGCACGATCTTCCACAGCGAAAGAGGAAGGGCGATGAGCCCCGCCGCCAAAAAGGCGAGCGCGCTTCCCCAGACGAAATCCTTGGAAAGAGGCACCATGAGCGCAAAAGTCGCGACGAGGTACCCCGTGGCAAGCAAAAAGGGATTGAGCGTTCCCAGCATAAGGAACGCCGCCGCAAACGCCGCGGCAAGCGCGCTCAGCGCGATCTCAAACGACTTCGTCGGCTTTTTCATATCCGTGCGCCGTCAACGGCAGTTACAGCAAAGGTTGAAGAGACAGTTGACGCAGAGAAAGGTGTAACAAAAGTTCGCGCAGTTGGCGCACCAGTTTCCCCCCATCTGCTCGTCGGGCGAGGGGTTCGGATCGACGTTGGGCGCGCCGCCCGTCTGCTCGCGGTAATCTGCCCGCGCGCGCAGTTTTTCGTACGCTTCGCGGTATTTTTGGTTCGCGCCGTCGAGCTGGATGGCGATTTCGAGCTGCTTTTTGCTCTCGTTGATCCAGCTCTTTTTATAGAAGATGACCGATTGCAGATAGTGCCATTCGGCGCCCCGTTCGTTGAAGGCGTCGAGCTTTTCCTGCGCGGCGGCGATCTCCCCTTTGCGGATGAGTTCGGCGACTTCGTCGTAAGCGCTCGTCCCCTCCGTGTTGCGGCTCTTCTCCCGCCGTTCGCGCATGATCTCTTCGTAGGCGACGTCGATCTTTTCGAGCATCCGCGCCGCGCGGTTGCCCGCTTCGCCGTCGAGCCAGCGCTCCTCGTTGTATTTCATTTTCAGCGTGCGGTACGCCTCTTTGATCTCTTCGTCCGTGGCGGTTTCGCTGACTTGTAAAATTTCGTAGTTGCTCATATCCGGTCCTTTCTTTGTTTTGTATTCCAAAGCGCAAAAGCGCCTCTCCTATACTTTGACCTCCATCTTAGCGGGAGGCATCCCCTCCATGACCCGCTTCGTCTCCGCGGGGATGCCGAGCAGGATCACGTTGTCCGTGAGATCGCGGTTGAAAGAAAACTTACAGCCGCCGAGCCCCTCTCTCAGAGAATAGAAGAGCGTATCGAACACGAACCCAATCTCCCCGCCGTTCTCTTTGATGAGGGTCCGCTTGTTTTCCGCCCCGTAGGCAAGCACAAACGGATTGTAGGAACCCTTCTTTTTGTCTTTGTCGTAATCGTCGAGGGCGTCAATCAAATATACCCATTTTCCGAGCGCGTAAAACAGCTCGTCGGTGCCCTCGCCCGCCCGTTCCTTCAAAAAGTGGCGGGAAAGACGCTGCATCATGCACGCCGTCGGATCCGCCGCGCGGTCGAGAGAGGGCGTTTTCGTCCGCTCCGTTTCCGCCTGCTCCTTCGAAAAGGTCTCCACGAGGGTCACGAGCGCGGGATATTTCTTCTTCGCCCTCAGAAATCCGCGGCGGAACCACAGCCGTTTTCCCCTGCCGCGGTCGCCGTCCGAAATATCATCGGTGAGCTTATAGTAGAGAAGCACCGTGTTCAGCGCGCCGAGCTCCTCGGTGAGTTCGTCGGGAAGGGCGATGGGACGCTTTTTTATGGTGTGTTCGAAGCAATTCTGTTTTTCCACCTTAACGTCGATCCCCGCCAGATTGTGCAAAAGCGCCGAGAGAAAGGTGACGTCGTAGGAGAGCCCCACCCGCGCCGTTTGCCCGCACGCTTTTGCAATGCTCTTGCAGAGCCCGCAATAGAGCGCCTTGTAGAGCATGAGATCTTTCACGCACAGGTTGGGAAGATCGTAACGAACGTAGCCGAACATTATTCCCCCTGGTAAAAACCGACTTTGCGGTAGACCTTGGAGAGCGTTTTGCGCGCCGCCTTGAAGGCGCGTTCCGCCCCCGCGGCGAGCACGCCGCGAAGATATTCCTTCTCTTGCAGGATGCGCGCCCGTTCCGCCTGGATGGGGGCGAGCCCGTCGGCGACCGCCTCGCCCACGGCAAGTTTGAATTCGCCGTAGCCCTTGCCTGCAAAATCCTTTTCCGCCTCTTCGACCGTTTTCCCCGTAAAGGCGGCGTAGATCGTGAGGAGGTTGGAGATCCCCCCCTTCTCGGCGGGGGCAAAGCGGATCTCACTTCCGCTGTCGGTGACCGCCCGCTTGAATTTGCGCAGAACGGTTTCCCTGTCGTCCGTCATAAAGACGCAGGCGTTGGGGTTTTCGTCCGACTTGCTCATCTTCCTGGCGGGGTCCTGCAACGAAGCGATCTTCGCGCCCTGCTTCATGATGAGCGCGCGCGGCACCGTAAACGTTTCCCCGAAGCGGTTGTTGAACCGCACGGCGATGTCCCGCGCGATCTCGACGTGCTGGGTCTGGTCCTGCCCGACGGGCACGAGATCGGTTTGGTAGAGCAAGATATCCGCCGCCATGAGAACGGGGTAATCCATGAGCCCCATATTGATATTGTCGGCATGGCGCGCGGATTTATCCTTGAACTGCGTCATGCGCTCCATTTCGCCCACATAAGTGACGGTATTGAGCACCCACATCAGCTCGGCGTGCTGGGGCACCTGCGACTGCACATAGAGGGTGCACTTTTCGGGATCAAGCCCGCAGGCGAGATACAGCGCGGCGAGTTCCAGCGTCCTCCTGCGCAATTCGGCGGGGTCCTGCCGCACCGTGATGGCGTGCATGTTCGCCATAGCGAAGAAACAGTTGTGATCTTCCTGCAACGCCAGCCAGTTGCGGATCGACCCGACATAATTGCCGATGGTGAGATTTCCGCTCGGCTGGACCGCCGAATAGACTGTATTTCCGTCCATATTTCTCTCCGTAGACCGTTGTACGGAGCTATTATACCAAATTCTTCATTAAAATGCAATGCCTGACCGTTATGTTTTTGTGAAATTTTACGGCGCCGCGCGATAGTTGCAATGCGCCGCGCGGAGGGTGGCGATCGTGCCAAGACGCAGGATGAAATACTCCCCCGTATCCGCTTCCCGAAGCACCGCCCCGTCCTCTCCCGCGCAGACGGGCACGAACGCGCGCGCTCCGAGACGGACGCCGTAGCCGTCGAGAGCAAGCGTGCCTTCCGCCGAGGGATATTCGCCCGTAAGAGCGGCGAGCGCCCCGTTGCATTCCTCGTAGACCCCGCCCTCGCCGCCGCGGCGGACGCGCATCTTTCTCACGTCTCCGCCCGCAAAGGTGCAGAGAAGCTCCTCTTCCCCCGCGTATTCTCCCTGCCGCCAAACGCCGCCCTCGAAGAGGAAGAGGGTGCCGTCGCCCCGCAGAAAGAGTTTCCCCTCTCCGCCGAATCGTTCGTACGTTCCGAACTCTTCGCCGAGCGCCTCGGCGAGCCCCTCTCCCGCGATGCGGAAGCCGAGCTGTCCTGAGGGCGTTTTTACGGAGGGGGACGAGAACACAACGAGCCCGCCGCTTGTAATGCGGGCGCTCCCCTCCGTCCGTTCGCCCCCTGCGGTGAGAACGCCGAAGCCGCAACCGTCCGTGTCGATCTCCGCGCCGTCGGGGGTGCGGAAATGCCCCTCCTGCGCCGCCTCGTAATAGTAGAAATTTTCCCCTTTCAGCCTGTATTCGAACCGCATCCCCTCGGATAGGAAGCGAAATTCTTCATGGATCCCCTCGCGGCGGACCTCTCCCGCATAGATCGCGAGCAGATCGTCCGTCTGCAAATACAGTTCGTCCCCTGAGAGCGGGTCGAGATAGCGGGTAAACCGCCGCAGGGAGAACTCCCCTTCCGACAATTCGAATTGCAACAGTTCTCTCTCCCGCAAGATCTCGGCGCGCCCGTTGACCACGGCGTATTTCGCCGAAAATCCCTCGTCGCCCGAATAGATGGCGCCGCCGTAGCCGTCGAGGGTGAGCGTTTCTCCGCCGTTGCGGAAAACGCCCACGACGTCCGACTGCACGCACACCGTGACCCCGCCGCGCTCCTCAAAGCGGTAGCGCGCGGGAAGATCCCCGAACATGCAGGAAACTTCGCGCGTCTTTTGCTCGTAGCGGTATTCCCCCCGTTTTTCGCCCGCGCCGAGCAGGGCCGCGCCGCCCTTGCCGTCGAGCACGAGGGAGCCGCCCGTAAACTCCTGCCCGCGAAAGACGGGGAAGATCCCCGCCTCCGCCGCGGCGATCTCCGAGACGGTCTTTTCCTCCCTGTTTACCGAGAGTGCGAGCGTTTTCGTGTTCCCCTTGATCATGTCGGAGCGGAGCACGAAGAGCTCTTCCCCGCTATATAGAACTTCCGCCTCGATCTCGACCGCAAAGCGGGGGTAATAGGTTCCCGAACCGTATCCGTCCAGAACGAGCGCGAGCCCGTAGAGCGGGTTTTCGAAATTCCCGTACCGCAAGCCGTCGAACACGCGGTATTCCTGCCCCGAAAGGCGGAAGGAAAAGGTCTCGCTCCCCTCAAACTCCCATGCGCCGTCGCCCGCGCGGTACGAACCCGCCGCGCCGCCGAGCAACGCTCCGCCCGCGCCGTCCAAAAAGAGCGTCCCCTTCTCTCCCGCATATTCGCCGTATTCCTCCCCCGTGGGGACGAAATTTTCCCCCTTCAACGTGAAACGGAGAGGCTCGCCGCCATAGAGGGTGATGAGATCGCCCGTCCGCAGGAAGGCGCCCTCGCGCGAAGTGCCGCCCGCGCGGTAAACGCCGCGCACGCCGTAGCCGTCGAGGGTGAGCGTTCCGCCCCCCTCCGCCGCATATTCCCCGTCGAGCAAGGGAT
This sequence comes from uncultured Clostridia bacterium, assembly GCA_947632015.1. Classification (GTDB taxonomy): domain Bacteria; phylum Bacillota; class Clostridia; order Christensenellales; family Borkfalkiaceae; genus Gallimonas. The sequence goes on from CANRNP010000001.1 coordinate 5,512, forward strand.
CGTAATACAGGTAGGAGCGCTCCTCTATAAACGCCTCGTCGTCCGACCAGAGCAAACTTCCGAGCAGGACGCGGACGCTCTCCCCCTCTTCGGGGATAAAGAGCCATTCGTTTTCGTACCGCCCGCCGCGGTAGCTCCCGCGGGAGACAACGCCGCTTCGCGCGAAAACCGCGCCGCCGTAGCCGTCGAGGGTGAGCGTATCGGAAAGGAAGGTCTTTCCCGCATAGGAATACGCCGTGTAGCGCTCTTTTTCTTCCCCCTCGCGCAAAAACTTCTCCCCGTCGAGGCGGAAATAGAACGTCGCGCCGCTCCCCTCGAAGAGATAATTGCCCGTGTAGCGCGCCGCCTCTTCGTCGTATTCGTACCGGTACTCTCCGCCGATCTCCGCCTGCGGGAGACGGTAGCTCGCCTTGCCCGTGCCGAAATCGAGGGTGAGAACGCCGTATTCCTCCCCTGCGGTGCCGTAAAACAGGCTTTTTCCGATATATTTTCCCGAATCGTCGGTCAAAAATCCGTCCCGTTCCAAGCGCCCTTTGTGCGCGCCCGCCGCAAAACTGCCGTCCGAGCGGTAAAACACGCCGACCGCGCGCTCTTCGCCGTTTTCGAATACGGCGCGGCGCTCTTCCGCCTCCCCGACTTCGACCGCGAGCGTGCCCTCTCCCCTGAGCGCGGGATAGAGTTTCCCCCACACGCCGACGAGATCGAGGGGCTCTTCGAGGGTGACCGTCTCCCCGCCCGCATACTCCTTTCCGCCCGAACGCCAGCCGAAAAATTCGTAGCCTAAGGGGCATTCGGGCGAGCCGAGCCCGATATGGGCGCCGTAGCGGGAGACAAAACTTTCCTCCCGCTTCTCCCCTCCGGGGACTTCGAGCGAGTAGGAGACTTCGAGCTCCTCCCTGCAAAAGCGCAGTTCGAAGAGGTTGCCGCCCGCGCGCAACTCGCCCGAAGCCGCCGATTTTTCCGCTTCAAAGGAAAAATGTTCGAGCGAGGGAATTTCGGCAAGAAACTCGGTATCCGCCCATTGCGCGCCCGTGTAGCTGTATTCGGCGCTCCGTTCATACTTTTCGGGGTCGTCCGCCGATTGCAGATAGACGCAAACCATATACTCCGCCTTGTATTTCGCCACAAGGTTCAGATCGTTTTCGGGCATTACGGCGCCGCTTCCAAGAATTTCTCCGCCCAGCTCCCATCCGCCGAACACGAGCCCCTCCTTTTGGGGAACGCGGTCGGCAAGATACTCCGAAAGAAGGGTGCCCGGACGGACGTAGCGGGATGTTTCGGCAAGTTCGCCCCCGTCTGCGTCGAGGGTAAGCACGGGGCATTTGAGATACTTCGCAAAGTAAGTGGTGCTCTCGCCGGGCAATACGTCGGGCAGAGACAGCCGCTCTCCCTCGCACCCCGCGTCCTGATACCAGCCGTCGAAATAATACCCCTCCTTTTCGGGATCGGACGGCTTTTCGTATGTACTGCCCGAACTGCCCTCGACGGAGGCAAGGTAAGTGCCGTCCCCCGTCTCGAACCGCAGCGTGACCCGTTCGCTGCACGCCGCCGATACGAGCACCGTGACCAAAAGCGCGAACACGACCGAAAAGACGGTGACGGACAAAGTTAAAATCGTTTTGCGGAAAGTTTTCATTTTCTTCGTCTCCTTCCCCCGCGAAACGCGAGGTAAATTTGATTTTATCACTTCCCGCCCGCAAAAAATTGCCGATCGTAGCGAAATTGCGCTTTCTTTATCCGTTTTCCCGCCGCGGCAAAAAAATTCGCATGATTTGGAAAAACTCCCTTGCAATTTCCGCGCAAACGCGCTATAATTGAAAAAAATTCTTTTGGAGGAAATTTATGCCCTTAGTTACAACCCAGGAAATGTTTGCGAAGGCATACGCGGGCGGCTATGCCGTGGGCGCGTTCAATGTGAACAATATGGAAATGATCCAGGCGATCGTTGAGGCGGCGAACGAATGCCGTTCTCCCGTCATTTTACAGGTGTCCGCGGGAGCGAGAAAGTACGCCAACCCCACTTACCTGCGCCATCTCGTGCTCGCCGCCGCGGAGGAGACGGATATTCCCATCGCGCTCCACCTCGACCACGGCGCAGACTTCGACATCTGCAAGGCTTCCATCGACGGCGGATTCACCTCCGTGATGATCGACGCTTCCTCCAAGCCTTGGGAAGAGAACATTGCCCTCACGAAGAAGGTCGTGGAATACGCGCACAGCCGCGGCGTCGTGGTGGAAGCGGAGCTCGGCAAACTCGCGGGCATTGAGGACGACGTCCACGTTGCGGCAAGCGATGCGATGTTCACCTCTCCCGACGAAGTGGAAGAGTTCACTTCGAGAACGGGAATCGATTCCCTCGCCATCGCCATCGGTACCTCCCACGGCGCCTATAAATTCAAACCCGGACAGGATCCCAAGCTCCGCATCGACATTCTCGAAGAGATCGGGCGCCGCCTTCCCGGCTTCCCCATCGTTTTACACGGCGCTTCGAGCGTGCCGCAGGATCAGGTCGCGATCGTGAACGAATTCGGCGGCTCCATGCCCAACGCCATCGGCATTCCCGAAAGTGAACTGAGAAAAGCCGCCAAGCTCGCCGTCTGCAAGATCAATATCGACTCCGACCTGCGCGTCGCCTTTACCGCGGCGATCAGAAAACATCTTGCGGAAAATCCTTCCCACTTCGATCCCCGCCAGTATCTCGGCGACGCCAGGGCGAACATGAAGGAGATGGTCAAGCACAAGATCGTAGACGTGCTCGGTTGCGCAGGAAAGGCATAAGAGACGAAAACGAAAAGATAAGGCATCCGAGCCGCGGTCTGCGGCTCGGACGCCTCTTTTTTTGGGTACGTTCGGTTTTTTTGCGGACAGGTTACGGGCGGCGGACCGTCTCGAAGATGAGATCGGACAGGGCGCCGAGGCGGGCAGGTTCGAGCGTTTCCCCCCGCACCCCCTCCGGAAGTCCGAGCGCCCGCAACAGTGCTCCCGCCCGTTCGCGCGGCAGGGAAAAGGCGCTCATCAGGTTGTTTTCGAGCGTCTTTCGGCGGCTCGAAAAGGCGCAACGCACCGTATCGCGGAAGCAGAGCTCGTCCTTTACCGCAAATCCGCCCCGTGTGAAATCGAATTTGACGACCGCGCTGTCTACATTCGGGCGGGGCGTGAACAGTTCCCGCGAGACGCGGCGCATCATTTTGCACTCCCCGCGGTGGGCGATCGCCGCCGTGACCGCGCCGTAATCGCCCGTTCCCGCCGCCGCGCAAAACCTGCGGGCGACCTCTTCCTGCACCATGACGGTGAGAAATTTGCAATTTTTGCTCTCGCCGACGAACTTCATCACCACGGGCGTCGTGACGTAATAGGGCAGGTTGGCGACGACGCAATAAGCCCCGCCGAGCTCCTCTTCGACGGCGGACATCTTCTCCCGCGTAAAATCGCGGAAGATCACCTCGGCGTTCTCGCAACCCGACAGCGTTTCGGCGAGCACGGGCTGTAAACTGCGGTCGATCTCGTAGGCGACAACTCTCTTCGCCTTTTCCGAAAGGACGCGCGTGAGCGCGCCCGCGCCCGCGCCGATTTCGAGCACGGCGTCCTCTTCCCCAACGCCCGCGTCCGCGACGATGGCGCGAAGCAGGTTGGCGTCGGTGAGAAAGTTCTGCCCGTACCGCTTTTTGAAGGCGAAATTGTGTTTTTTGAGGAGCTCTTCCATGCTTTTCCTCCCATAAAAGGCGCGTTGCGGCGCATACTGCTACCGAGGGAGTTCCCCTCCTTACCGATGAGAAAAGGGAGCCGCAAAGGCTCTCTTATTTTTTACGGAATGTATTCCCGCACGCGGAGAGGGATACCGACCTCTTCGGCAAGCGCGCGGCAGAGGGCGATCTTTTCCCCGCCGATGACGTCTACGACGGAAAACCAGCAGTTGACGCCGTTTTGCTTGCAGGAGCGCGCAAATCCGAGCGTCGCCTCGAACGCGCCCCCGATCTGCGGGCGGCAGAGCGCTTCGTACTCCTCCCGCGTGGGGGCGTTGAGCGAAATATTCACACCGTCGAGCGCGCCAGAAAGGAGCGGCGCGATGTCCTTCCCGTTGATGGCGCTTCCGTGCCCGTTGGTGTTGAGGCGGGTCTTTTTGCCGGCGCTATGGACATAGCCGCAGACGGCAAGCATTTCCGTAAGGCGGAAGGTCGGCTCGCCGAAGCCGCAGAACACGACCTCGCGGCAGTCCGCGCCGCCGAGCTCGCCGATCACCTGCTCCGCCGTCGGTTCCGCGCCGCGGAGCCAAAGCGCATGTCCCTCGTAGGTCTCCTTTCCGTTCCGCACGCAAAAGACGCAACGGTTGGTACAGCGGTTGGTGAGATTGACGTACAGATTTTCTCCGATCCGATAAACGTAAGTATCTTTCATCTTAGTTTCGGGAAGAGCCGCACGGCGTTTTCGTGCACGGCGGCTTCCAGCTCTCCCGCCTCCATCCGTTTGACGGCGGCGAGTTTTTGCAAAATGACGGGAATGTTTGCGGGCGTGTTCTTCTCCCCGCGGAAGGGGGAAAGATAGGGGCTGTCCGTCTCGGTGAGAAGGCGGGAGACGGGACAAAACTCCGCGCTCTCGACCGCTCTTCTCGCGTTCTTGAAGCACACCACGCCGCCGAAGGAAAAATAGGCGCCGATTTGAAGAAAGGCTTCGAGATTTTCCGCGCCGTACGAATAGCAGTGCATCAAAAACCCGCGTTTGAGCGCTTCGCGGTGTTCCCGCAGGATAGCGAGGGTATCGGCGCAGGCGTCGCGCGAGTGGATCTGGACGGGAAGAGCGAGCTCTTCCGCGACGCCGAGCTGGGCTTCAAACGCCGCCCGCTGTGCCGTCTTGTCGGGATCGGGATAGTGATAATCGAGCCCGATCTCCCCCACGCCGACGCATTTTTCCCGCAAACAGAGGGCGCGGAGCTCTTCGAGCGTCTCTTTTCCGAAGTCTTTCAGCTCGGAGGGGTGCACGCCCGCGGTGAAGAAGGCGCCCCCGTGCTCCTCGCAGAACTTTTCGTGCCACTTCGCGTGTCCGAGGGTATCCGCCGCGAGAATGACGGTGTTTACCCCCGCCGCCCTTACCTTTTCCCATTCGGCGGGAAATTCGTAGCCCTCCTCCGCAAAATGGGCGTGAACGTCGATCATCTGACCTTCGCCCCGCTTGCGACCGCCCGTTCGGGAGTGAGAAGAGTAAGGTTCCCCTCTTCGTCCTCGGCGCAGAGGATCATGCCCTCGGAGAGCACGCCGCAGAGCTTGACGGGCTTTAAGTTGGTGACGAGCACCACGCGCTTGCCCACCATTTCTTCGGGCGTGTAGAATTTTGCGATGCCCGAAACGACGGAGCGGAGCTCTTTGCCCACCTTCACCGTTTCATGCAACAGTTTTTCGCTCTTTTTCACCTTTTCGCAGGCGACGACCTCGCCGATTTTCAGCTCGACCTTGGAAAAATCTTCGATGGAGATCTGCGGCAGAGCCTTTTCTTCTTCGCGCTCCTCGCTTTCGCGGCGGGGCGGCTCCTTTTCTTTGAGCAGTTTTTCGACCGCGGCAAGCTCCTTCGCGACGTCGATGCGCGGGAAGATGGGCGGCAGTTTTTCCACCTTTGCGCCCGCCTGCAAACAGCCGAACGAGGCGCTCTCAAACCCCATATCCGCGGGGCAGGAGAAGCTCTGCAAGATGAGCGACGGCGCCCGCGTGAGGAAGGGTTTGAGCAGGACCGCGCAGACGCGGCATGCCTCGGCGAGGTGGTAGAGCACGGTGCCGAGCCGTTCCCGCTTTGCAGGATCTTTGGCGAGGATCCACGGGGTCGTTTCGTCGATATACTTGTTGGCGCGGGCGACGAGGGCGAAGATCTCTTCAAGCGCTTCGGGCGCGTTGAGCCCGTCCATGGCGCGTTTCACCTTCGGAAGGAGCCCGTTTACCATCTCTTCAAGCTCCGCGTCGAGCGCAGTCTTTTCCCCGCAGGGGGGAAGCACGCCGAAATTCTGCACGATCATCGCCGACGTGCGGGAGACGAGGTTGCCGAGGTCGTTTGCAAGGTCGGCGTTGATACGGGTCAGAAATCTCTCCCCCGTATATTCGCCGTCGCTCCCGAAGGGGATCTCCCGCAACAGATAATAGCGCACCGCGTCCGCGCCGTAACGCTTGACGAGCTCGTAAGGATCGGTGAGTTCGGGGCGGGCGTTCTCCTTCGACTTGCTCAGCTTTTCCCCGCCGATGAGAAGCCAACCGTGACCGTAGATCCGTTTGGGCAACGGCTCGCCGAGCGCCATTAAGATCGCGGGCCAGATGATGGCGTGGAAGCGCACGATCTCCTTGCCCACGAGGTGAAGATCGGCGGGCCAGAATTTGCGGTAGAGCGAATCGTCCGTCCCTGAATATCCGAGCCCGGAGAGGTAGTTGGACAGCGCGTCGATCCATACATACGCCGTGTGCTTTTCGTCGAACGGGAGCGGGATCCCCCACTTTACCGTCGTGCGGGAGACCGAAAGATCGGTGAGCCCCGCCTTCAAAAAGTTGTTCACCATTTCGTTGACGCGGGACTTGGGCTGCAAGAATTCGGGGTTTTCCTCATACAGCTTCAAGAGACGGGGCGCGTATTTGGAGAGGCGGAAAAAGTAGCTCTCCTCCTTTTGGAGGGTAACTTCCCTGCCGCAGTCGGGGCACTTCCCCCCTTTGAGCTGCGCTTCCGTCCAGAACGCCTCGCAGGGCGTGCAGTAATATCCGCTGTATTCCGCCTTGTAAATATCCCCGCTCTCGTACAGCTTGCGGTAGATGTTTTGCACGCACCTGACATGGTCTTCGTCCGTCGTGCGCAAAAACCGGTCGTATTCGACGTCGAGGAGCTTCCACATGTCTTTCAGCTGTCCGACGAGCGGATCGATGAATCCGCGCGGCGTAACGCCCCGCTTTGCCGCCTCTTTTTCCACCTTTTGCCCGTGCTCGTCGGTGCCCGTCATGAAGAACACTTCTTCCCCAAGCATCTTATGGAAGCGGGCGAGCGCGTCGCAGATGACCGTTGTGTAACAGTGCCCGATATGCCAGTTCCCGCTCGGATAGTAGATCGGCGTTGTGATATAGTATTTCTTTGCCATGGTTCACCTCATTCGTTGCTATTATAGCGCATTGCCCGCAATTTGTAAAACACTTCCGCAGGCGATTATCCGGTAATTTCGAGCCTTCCCTCGATTCTGACGATCTCGTAACAGAAGGTGACGTCCTCCCCGCGGACGTTGCGGATAGAGACGGACCCGATGGTGTTCGGCGAGACGCCCACCCCCTTTTGCACGCCTTCGATCGAGACGCTTATGGCATCGCCGTTTGCAAGGGAGCCGAGGGAAATGCGGCAACTCTGCGCCGAAAGTTCGGTCCCGTCGTCCTTTTTGGTGACCGATTCGCTCGTGATCTCGATGTGCCGCGGGATGATTTTGAGCGGTTCGCCCGCAAAGGAGAGAACGTAGTCGTCCTCCGTGAGGGAGAGCCCGTCCTTCGAGACGGAAATGGGGAGACTCCTGATCGTTTCCATCGGATAGGTACCGACTTTCGTGAGGCTTCCCGAAAGGGAGAAGGAGACCGAGAGATCGCCGAGATTATTCCATTTCTCGATGAACCAGTCGTTGGAATGGTAGGAGAGCGGGGCGCCGTCGTAGACCTTGCTCAGCTCGTAGAGGGTGATCACGAGGCGGTAACGGACGGTGAGGACGCCGTAGCGCACGATCAGCACCTCGTAATTTTCGGTAACGACGTTCCCCGACCTGTCGAAGATCTCAGGGGTGAAGCGGTTTTCGTACTTTCTCACTTCCTTCGCGCCCGTGCGGACGCCCCCCTCTTTCGCCCGCAGGAAGTGCCCCGCCACGAGCTCGTAGGGGGAATCTGCGGCGTATTCGAATTCTTCGTAAAAATGCTCGCCGCCGTCGTACAAAAAGTCCCGCGAGCCCGTAACGATCCGGATGGGGCGGGGCAATATGCTCAGCGTGCCGAAGCGCAGTTCGATCTCGTAATTGTCGGAGACGTCCTGGTCGTTTTCGTCGAAGATGCGCGCGAAAAACCTGCCCGTAACGGCGCCCTCCCACACGTTTTGCACGGAAGCCGCAACGGTGCCCTCCACCCTCTGCCCGTGCGCGAGCTCGCCCTCGGCAACGAAGATGTCCTCGCGGGGGTCGGCGGAATGGCGCTCGCCGTCGTAGATGAATTCGCGGTCGCGGCAAGCGACGGTGATCGGGCAGGGCAAAACGGTGAGCGTGCCGTATTCCGCCGTGATAAGATATTCGGACGTGACGTCCGACGCGCGCCCGCCTTCATCGGAGAAAATGCGGATGACGAGGACGTTCGAGATCCCTGCGATCGCGCCGTTTTTCCGGATCACGTCGGTCACGCTGAAATCGACGGCGAGCCGCGCGGTCTCTCCCGCCGCAAGCGCTTCGGCGCCCGCCGTTTCCCCCGCATAGCGGAGGGAAAATTCACGGCAGACATGGGGAAGCCCGTCATAGAAAAATTCCTCGGAGCCCGTTACGAGCACGACGGGACGGGGGGTGACCGCAAGTTCGCCCGCCGAGAGCGAAATGTCGTAATTTTCCGTGACGTCCCTGCCCTCTCCGTCCGTGACGGTGACTTTAAGCTCGATCTGTTTCCGCCCCGTGTAACGGAGTTCGTTCTCCCCCGAAAGAAGGAGACTGTGTCCCTCGGCGAGCCCCGAAACTTCCGCGCTTTCAACGTCCGCCGTGAGCGGCAAGCCGTCGTATTCCTTTTCCGCGCCCGCGACAGAGACGGACAGGGGACGCTTTTTCACCGTGAGCGCGCCCGATTTTATGCGGACGCGGTAATAATCGGTCATATCCCCCTGCTCCCCAAAAACGGAGTATTCCGGGCGGTTCTCCACCCGCCCGACGTCGGTGAGGCTCTCGGAAAAGGTGAGAAACAGCTCGTCGCCGAAGGCGAGGCTCCCCTCCTCTATGATGTATTTGTCGCTCGTGAGCGGGGTGCCGTCGTAGACCTTTTCCGCGTAGTCCACTTCGACCGTGATTTCGCGGCGGGTGACGGTAACCTCCGTCTCCTCGGCAATGACGCGGTAGCAGGAAGTAACGTCCTCTTCCCCCTGCATGACGCGAATGCTCTCCGCTTTGGGCGTTATGAACGTATTTTTGCCGAACGTATAAGAAAATTCCGTACAAACGAGCTCGTCGCCCTCCAAGGGGTCGGCGGTCGCGACGGGCAATTCGCCGTACGTCCATTCCTTTTCGACCCCCACGCGCAATTCCCGCGGAAGCACGGTGAAGAAGTGTTCCTTCCCCTTTTTGCCCGCGCCCTCGGAGACCGCACGCACCCAGAATCCGCCCGTTGCGGCGGGCAGCTGCTCCATCCATTCCTCTTCGCCATCTCTGCGGTATTCATAGCGGACGCCCTGAAAGACCGCCTTCGCGCGATAGGGAAGCTCCTCGCCGTAAACGATTTCGGCGGGGCATTCCGCCGCGTCGGAAACCGTCCCCGCGACGCTCGCCATCGTGATCGCAAAGGCGATGAGAAGAACCAGCGCGGCGCAGACGGGCACGCGGAACCGCCAGAGCTTTTTCAGCATTTCGCCCACACGGTCTATCCTGTTTTTATACTCGGTGTACCCCATGCGTCCGCCTCAATACAGTTCAAGTTTTCCGTCGAAGGTATCGATGTTGTAATTTTTCGTAACGTCCTCGCCTTCCGCGTTGAAAATGCGCACCGACACCACGCGGTTGCTCGCTCTTCCCCGCTTCGAAAGACTGCCTTCGAGCACGACGACGACCCTGTGCCCTTCCACGAGCCCTTCCGATACCCTGTATTCCTCCGAAGTGAGGGTCTGCCCCGTAAAGGGCTCGCTGGCGCTTCCCGCCCATACGATGATCGAACGTGGGGTAACGGTGAGGGCGCCGTATTCGTAGGAGATGATATATTCCTCGGTGACGTCTTGAAATTGCGCGTTCCGCACGGTGACGGTAAGCGTATTGCTCACCGAGCCGACGTCGCGGATCGTGGCGACGCTTGCCGCGTCGAAAAACAGCATGTGACCGGGAGCGAGGGCGGAGCGCTCTTTTGCAAGCTCGAATCCGCTATCCGAATGGTAAGTCCCGTCGTACACGAAATCGCGGCTTTGGGTGATGATGAACAGCCTTCTGCGGAATTGTTTGAGATATTCGTCGATTTGGGACTTTCCCGCCTCCAACGCCCGCTCGACCGCCTCGCCGTCTACCGCGCCCTCGATGCCTTGAACGCCCTTTTCGAGCAGTTCGCCGTAGAGCTCGCCCTCGATTTCCCGCTTTTGCTCTTCCGAGAGGTCCTCGCGCTCCTCGATGAGCCCGCTCTTTTGCCCGACGTAATCTTCCAGCTCGCCCTTCGCCTGCTCTTTCGCTCGGTGCAGCTCGTCGTCTGCTTCCGATACCCGCTGCCACACGGCATGGAAAACGACGTTCCCCGTCACCTCGTATTCCGCGCCCGCGGGCAAGAAATCGTGAAATGTCCGGGAAGGATCCCCTTCGATCCAGTACGCGCCGTTTTCCGCATGGAGCTCCTCTGTCCAGCCGACGAGGATGTAATTTCTGCCCAGCCGCTCGGCGAGGTAGGCATGGGCGCCGTATTCGTTCAGCCCGAAGAGCACGATCTTTGTGCCCGGAAGGATGTCGCTCACTTCTTTCTGCCAGTTATCGGGGTCTCTCTCCGAAGAAGAGCGGTATTCGACGGTGTAGCGCTCCAGCTCCCGCCAGTCGGGGACGCCGTTCTGGTTCTTGTCCTCCGCCCAGAGCGCGTGCAAAGCGATCTCGCCCGCCTTGGCGTGAGAAGGATCGACCGTGTACGATTTTTGCAGAACGGGCTTTGGAATTTCGTCCTCGCCGCGCAAAATGTCGTGTTCTTTCGTGCTCCAACCCAAGAGGGTATAGGGTACGCCGTCGCGGAAGAGCCATACGCCCGCAGGCAATCCGACCGTCTGCCCCGCCTTGTAGGTTCCGAGCTCGCTCGGAAGGGAAAGACCTTCCGTTTCCCCGCTCGTTTCGGAGACGAGCGTGAGGCGGTAGGAGCGGTCGCCTAACGAAAAGTCGGGATCTGCCTGACCTGCCCCGTCTCCATTTCCGACCGCGTCCACCTTGATCCAGCCGCTTCCCGCGATATAGATCTCCGTCCACGCATGCCCCTGATCGGCGTAAAATACCGTATCTTTGTTTGCCGCCACCCTGCCGACGTATCCCGTAACGTAGCGCGCGGGAATGCCGACGGCGCGGAAGAGAAGGGTCGCCGCCGCCGCAAAGTGCTGGCAGATGCCCTCCCTGTACTCGTTGAGGAAGGCGAGCACGACGTCGGGCGAAGAATCGAGACCGTCGTCGTAATCGAGATTATATCTCGCCCGCCCGCGCACGAAGGAGCCGATCTTATCGATGATCTGCGGATCGTCCGGGGCGATCCCCTCCTCGGCAAGGATGTTTTCCAGACCGCGGCGGGTGCTCGCGGGAATGGAGAGGTACTTTGCGCAGACGTAGGCGTAATATTCCTTCTCCCGCGCGGCGAGTTCGCCCGTGAGCGCGGGGAGCTCTTCCCCGTATTTATAAATGCGGAAGGGGACCGTGTAGGGCGCGGAGACCTTCGCGGAGCAACGCACGTCGCTCGTCTGCACGGGATAGCCGTCGTCCATCGTCGCGTAATAGGGCAACAGGAAGAAGGGCGAATCGATCGTGACCGAATAGACGTCGCCGCCGAGCGCGGCGCCCGTGAGATAGTTGTAGCAATACTTGCCGTAGAGGAGCTCCGGATAGTCCTCGCCCGCCGCCCATCCGTGATAAGTATAGTCGCCGTAACTGCTTTCGCGCAAATACATGGACGTATCGACGTTCGCATAGACGGAAAAGAGGGGCATGTGCGGAGGATCCGCTTTGGAAAACGTCGTATCGCGGTTCTCCTCTTCCGGCTCGGTAGCGCTTTCGTCCGTTTTCCACACGGCATAGAGGGCGAGCGTATCCCGCACGGCGAGCATTTCGTCGACCGTGTAGCTCCCGCCCGCGGGGATGAATCTGCCGCTCGCGCGGAGAACAAATTCCTCGCGTTCCTCCTCCGTTTCGCAAAGATAGCTGTCGAGCCCGCCGTCCTCCGTCCAGCCGAACAGGATATACTTCTCCCCGTCGCGCTCCAAAGCGCCCCGTTCGGGGGTCGTGACGGACTCCCCGCACACCGCCTGCGCCGCGCTCGGAAGCGTTCCTTGAAGGAAAGTCGTCTGCCCCTTCTCGCGGTTTCGGTATTCCACCGTGTAGAGCTTTTGCCAAAGAGGATAGAGCGTTTCGTCGCTTTGGACGACGAGTTCGCCGAAAAGCACTTCCCCCCAGAGCTCCCCTTCGCAGAGGGGATACCGCTCCTCCCTGCTCCAACCCGCAAAACGGTAAGCGCGGTTTTCCGCCTCGACGGGCGCAAGAGCGGGAAGCTCGACCGTCGTATTGCACAAAACGGAGAGATCGGCGGGATATTCTACGCCTTCGAACGTGTGGCGGAAGGTGACGGTGTAATATTCGCCGCTATCCTCCCAGTCGGGGATGCCGTTCTTGTTTTCGTCCTTTGCCCAGACGGCATAAAGCCCGATCTTCCCCTCTTCGGCGTCCTCAGGGTCGATGAGATAGGTCTGCGCCGTGAGGTAAGCCTTTCCCTCTTCGGCAAACATTTCGTCGAATTCCGCCTGCGAATGCACGGTGTAACGGCTGAGCGCGCCGTCCTTCGTCCACCCGCAGAGCATGTAATCTTCGCCGAGGCGGAAATTCCCATCGAGAGGGACTTTTTCGCCCGCCCTCCCGATAAAGGGGACCTTCCACGGTTCGGGGCGCACCTCCCCTTCGGCGAGGTTTTCGAAATGGACCTCATAAAGGGAAGGCGGGGCGGGCAGCGCGCCGCTCCCCGTGACTTCGACCTTGATCCAGCCGACGCCGTCGCGGTACACTTCCACCCAGGCGTGCGCGCCCGAAGAATCGATCTCCGTCCATTCGTTTTCCCTTACGTTCCCCACAAAGCCGATGACGTAGCGGGCGGGAATGCCCAGCGTGCGGTAAAGGAGGGTCGCCGCCGAGGCAAAATGGCGGCAGACCCCTTGTTGATACTCGGTGAGGAAGGAGACGACGATGTCGTCGCTTTGATCGAGCGCGGGATCGTACCGCTCCGAATACTCCGCCGACGATTTTATGAATTCCGCGACGGCGCCGACGACGTCCTTCCCCTCGCCGAGCCCGTTCTGTTCGGCGAGAGAGGAGAGCACCTGCCTCGTTCCGGCGGGGACGTTGAGATAGGAATCATAGACAAATTCGCGGTAGGCAAGTTCGCGTTCGGAATATTCCTTCGCGGAAGAGACGTTCCCCTCCTCGTAAGAGATATAGTCCGCTAAGTAGCTCTTGCCCGTATCGCCCGCATAGGAGACGTCGCTCGTTTGCGCGTCGTATCCGCTGTTCTCGCGGCAGAGATAGTAGGGCAGGAAATACTGCCCGTTGTACGATATGATCGTGATATGGTTGAGCGCATACCCCGAAGCCTGCATTTCGGCTCCGGCGAGACTGTTCATGCCGTTCACCCCGTCGAGATCGCCCCCGTAGCTTTTAGCGTTGTTCCAGCTTTTGCCCGTGTAATCGCCGAAACTCATGAGGCGGAAATACATGCGCTTGGTTTCGTACCCGAACACTTTCAGCGCCGTTTTGGCGTCGTTGCGGTCGTAGTCATCCTTCGTCAGATCGCCCGAAGTATCGAGTTTCTCGCTCACAGGGTCATCTCCGTCGCCCGTACTGTCGCCCGTCTCCCGCAGGAAGAGCGACGCGCCGTAGAGCACTAAGGCGAGCAAGATCACGATGAGCAGAGCGCCCACGATATAGATCGGTTTCGAACTGTGCTTCATATTTCCTCCTCTACCCGTTCCGCGCGATGCGGCGGATATATTCTTTGCAGACGGTCATGCGTTCGCCGAACAATTCATCCAGAAAGTCGCACAACTCCTCGGACATGTTGCGCACATATACCGCGTTCTGCGCCTCCAACTTTCTCAAAACCTTTTTGGAGATGATGTCGTCGAGCGCGTCGAGTTCGTCCCCCCCGCAGTCGACAAACACGGGGACGTAGCTCTTGATCTGCTTCATGATGCGGTTGCCGAACGAGATATGGAATTTCTCGCTCAGGAAGGCGTCGAGCTTGCCGAGGCGCCTTAAATTGCGCGACGTGATCTCAAAACACTCGCACGAGTCCTTTACGAGCGCGTCGAACTGCTCCGCGGAAAGGCGGATGTTGCGGCAACTCTCCGCGCGGAAGGGCTCGCTCTTCCGGTCGAGGTTGAGCACCATCGCACGGTCGTACACCTTATCCGAGATCGCAAACGTCGAATCGTCGTTGTTCGCCGTGCCGATGAACCACATGTTTTCGGGAAGTTTGATCCGCCCCTCGTTGAGGAGCTTGGGATCGGTTTTCCACTTGTCCGAGACGACTTCGAGGAGCCGCGCTTCGGGGTCGGGGATCTCCAAGAGAGACAGAAACTCCGCGAAATAATATTCCACGCGGGCGATATTCATCTCGTCGAGAATGGTGATGTAGATATTTTTGTTATAGTTCGCCTCGTACATTTTTTGCAGGAGCAACGTCTCGTTGAACCGCTTGGTGAACTCGTTATAGTAGCCGAGAAGATCGGTGCGCTCCTTCCACATGGGCTGGACGGGGATCACCGTAGACGGGTTTTCGAGGAATTCCCCGAAGGCGTAGGCGAGGGAAGTTTTTCCCGTGCCCGACATGCCCTGCAAAATGAGGATGCGGGAGACGGCAAGCCCCGCGATAAAGCGGCGGATGTCCGATATGTCGTAATAAAGCCCCAACTTGTTCGCCGCAAAATTGCGGAATTCTTCGCAAAGTTCTTTTAAGGTAACCTCTTCGTCGAACCCGCCGCCCATAACGCGGTAGGGGTCGTTATCGAGCTCCGCGAGCAGGCTGAAACGGGGCTTTTCCACCTGTTCCTTCTTTCTAAGCTCCTCTTCTTCCTTGCGGCGGCGCTCCTCGGCGTTCTTCCGCGCGATGACTTGCGACTGGAAGCGGATGCGCCTTTTGAGCGCGGCGACCGTACGGCTGCGGCGGAAATTGACAAAGATCATACAGCCTGCGAGAATGGGCAACAGGAGCAGATGGGAAAGAAAGAGGGTGCCGCCGATACCCGAAGGCTCCGAGGCGCTCATGTAGTACCAGATCTCCGCCTCCAAATAGCAATAGATGAGGGAAATGATGATGAGCGCCAAGCTCCAACGCTGTAACTTGATGTCGTTGGCGGTGCGGAAGAGCGCGTTCGATGCGTTGAGCCGATACAGAATGAACAGCAAGACAGGCAGCGCCACGAGGATCGCGATGAAAACGAATCCGACCGCTTCGCCGTTCAGACCCAACGTCTCCACGAAATTTTTCCAGCCCTCGCTGTCCGAATAGAACAGGATCAACGAGGACAGAACAAGTCCCCCCACGATCAGCGTGAGGATCAAAAGAATCAGCGGCAACAGAAACCGTGCGCGCACGCTCTTTCCCGGCTTACTCATCTTCCCCCTCTCCTGCGCCGTCCGCCTTCGGGAAGTCCCCTTCCGCCGCTTCGGGCTCTTTGTCTCTTTCTATCGTTTCTATCGTTTCGGGCTGTTCGTCTCTTTCGACCGTTTCCGCCGTTTCGGGCTGTTCGTCTTTTTCGACCGTTTCCGCTTTTGGCGGCGTTTCTGCGGGTTCCGTTTCCCCGCGCTTTTTTTTCTGCGCCATGATGGAAGCTACAAGCGCCCGCCACATTTCGCGGCGGATGCGCCGTTTCGTCTTTTTCCACTGCCCGCGGAAGAATACCTGAAAGAGGGCGTACTCCTTTTCCAGCTCGCGGAAAGCCTCTTCGGACGTGAAATCGTCGGACGGGGCGGTATAACCCTGTTCAAAGCGCAACGCATTCAGCCTGCCCTGCGCCAGAGCGCGCGCCTCTTCCGACTTGCGCAATTCCTCCGTGCGGTCTGCGAGTTCCCCCTCTTTTTCGCGCAGAAGGGCGCGGTGCTCCCCGTCGCGCGCGTTGAGCTCGCGATAGTATTCCTCCTCGGCGGCACGGAGTTCTTCGCGGTGCGCCGCCCGCTCGCCGTCGCGCTCGCGCGCCATTTCGTCGAGCCGCGCTCCTACCTCCGCCAGCTCCCTGCCGTGCCGTTCGTTGAGCTTTTCGATCTCGTTGCGGTGCCCCGATATGACGAGGTTGAACTTCTCGATCTCGCCATTCAAACGCTCGATCTCCGCGCGGCAGGAAACGAGTTCTTCGTGCTCCGCCTCTAATTCGTTGTTGCGCGTCTCCAAGAGGAGCATATACTCCTCAGGGTCCCCCGCGCGCTCTTCGATACGGCGGCGAAGCGCCTTTAAGAGCTCCTTCCTCCGCTCGGCCTCCGCCTCTCTGCGCCGCGCTTCCTCCTTTTCGTACTCCGCTTCGAGGTAGTCCTCGATGCCGAGCCCGTGCTCATAGGTAAGAAAGGAGGCGAGCATTGCCGTTTCGGCAAATTCCTCGGCAAAGGCTCCGGGAAGCGGGGCGATCGTCTTTTCCTCTTTGAGGACGGTGTAGCCGTCCTTTGTGTAGGAAGAGAGAAATTCGTAGAGGGCGACCACCTCTTTGAAGTTCTTGTCCATGCGCAAAACGTTGGTTTTGGTAATGGGCGGTTTGAGTTTATCCACCTTTGCGACTTCGAGCATCAGCGGCGTGCGGAGATAGAAATACACCGAACGCAGAATGAGATCGATGCGGTCTACCGCGTCCTTCATGGGGTTGTGTTCGAGCAGATACGGATCGTCCTTCCGCTCTTCGGAAAGTTCCATGCGGTAGACGAGGCGCTCTTTGTTGAGGTTGACGACCTTATCGAACTTCACTTCGCCCGTGTAGGTGTTGGTGAGCTCCAAGATCTTGTGATAGCGCAGGGAGACGAAATCGCGCAGGTTGCAGAGCACCATGTAGAGAAAACGGTTCTCATAGACGGAATAGTCGTTGAGGCGCTCCACGGTATAGAGACGGTCGGGGATGATGTCGTTCCCCTTCTGCTCCCGCGAAATATAATTGCTGTGCCGCGCCAGATGCTCGACCGATTCCCGCGAGACGTGCTTCACCTTTTCGATCTCCACCGTTTCGCCGTTGGAGAGAATGAACTGCCGCTCCTCGCCGATCGCCTTTTCGAGAAAGGGAAGCCCCCGCTCGATGGCTTCGATCCAGTCCTCCTCGATGACGCAACTCGTGCGCGTGACCGTGAGGCGGTCCTTTTCGGCGTCCGCACGGGCGATCGCCTCGCGGCGCTGCCCCGCCTCCTTTGAAGCGGTCTGCTTGCGGTATTCGAGAAATGCGCGATATAAAAGGTCTGTCAGGGTCATGGCTCTCTCCCGCCTATGCGTTGTTTGCGAGCCTGCGGATGTATTCCTTGCAGGCGGTCATTTCCTCTTCGCCGAACAGCCCGTCGAGGAAGGCGCAGACCTCCTCCGCCATGCTCCGCACATATACGGTGTTCTGCGTTTCCAGCTTGCGGAAAACTTTTTTGGCGACGATGTCGTCGAGCGCTTCGAGCTCCCGCCCGCCGCACACGACATAGACGGGGATATACGCCTTGATCTGCTTCATGATGCGGTTCCCGAAGGTGAGGTGGAAGGTCTTGATGAGATATTCGTCCAACGTCTCCAACTTTTCGAGCGTTTCCGCGGAGACGGTGTAAGCGCTCATCGCCGCCGCGGCGAGATCGGTAAAGTCCTTCGCCGAAAGACGGACCGTTCTGCTCGACGCCACATGGAAGGGCTCGCTCTTCCGGTCGAGGTTGAGCACCATCGCGCGGTCGTACACCTTATCCGAGATCGCAAACGTCGAATCGTCGTTGTTCGCCGTGCCGATGAACCACATGTTTTCGGGGAGCTTGATCCGCCCCTCTTTGAGGAGTTTGGGATCGGTCTCCCACTTGTCCGAGACGACTTCGAGGAGCCGCGCTTCGGGGTCAGGGATCTCCAAGAGGGACAGAAACTCCGCGAAATAATATTCCACGCGGGCGATGTTCATCTCGTCGAGAATGGTGATGTAGATATTTTTGTTGTAGTTCGCCTCGTACATTTTTTGCAGGAGCAACGTCTCGTTGAACCGCTTGGTGAACTCGTTATAATAGCCGAGAAGATCGGTGCGCTCCTTCCACATGGGCTGGACGGGGATAATGGTGGAGGGATTCTCCAAAAACTCCCCGAAGGCGTAGGCAAGGGAAGTTTTTCCCGTGCCCGACATGCCCTGCAAAATGAGGATGCGGGAGACGGCAAGCCCCGCGATAAAGCGGCGGATGTCCGATATATCGTAATAAAGCCCCAACTTGTTCGCCGCAAAATTGCGGAATTCTTCGCAAAATCCCGCGAGCGTTGCCGTATCGAAGGATTCGGCTGGCGGTTTGCCGTAATAGCGGTCGTCGAGTTCGTTGAGCATGGAAAAGCGGCTCGCCGTCGCCTCTTTTTTCGCCGTTTCCCCCGCCGCCGCGGCGCCTTTCGGTCTTTTCCGCATCCGCTTCATCGCTTTGGAAAAGCGACTTTCCTTCATCATGACGGAGATGATGAGAAGCAGGATGATCGCGAGGATGATGACGATATAGATGATTATGGCGAGCGGCGCGGTCATTTTGCTCCATGCCCACTTCAAAAAGTTGTTGACGTCGTCGAAGATCACAAGTAATTGCATATCATTCCTCTCCTTCTTCGCGGATGTTGCGCAGCATTCTCGCGCACCGCGGGAGGTCCTCTCCGAAAATTTCGTTCAGAACGGGCAGAAGTTTATCCGTCCCCGTCCGCCGCCAGATGGCGAGCATGCGGGCGAGCAGTTTTACCGCCACCACGCTGTCGAGCGCCTCTTCCTGCGTGCCGCCGCAGGCAAGATAGACCGCCGCGTAATTCTCCGTCATGAGCCAGAGCCGATTCCCGATGCGGTAAGGCTCCCGCGCGTTGACGGCGCTCTCCAAACGGTCTACCCGCTTCCAGAGGGCCTCGTCGATCTCGCACGTCATTTTGGCGAGACGGTCGGATTCCGCCAGCTGGCGGTAGCCGTAAGGGCTCGTGAGACGCTTCCCCTCCCGCGGCGGAGCGGGCGTGAGTTCGGGAGTGAGCCACGACGCGACGTCCGCCACACAGGCGGGCAACTCTTCGGGGCTCTGCCCCTCGGACAGAATGAGGAGAAAACGAAGATTCGGCGCGAGCGCGCACTGTTCGCCCGATCCGAGATCGAGCGGCTTTGCGCGGGGATCGCCGAGCCGCTCGGCGACGGGCGCGAAATATCCCTCCAACGCCGACAGCTTCACCCGGTTGAGCACCGCGAACTGCAAATAGGGCTTTAATTCGTTTGCGGAGACGATGGCGCGGTAGATGTTGCTCTTCACACGCACGCCGTGGACGCCGTCTTTATAGAGAAGGTCGTCCAGGTCGCGGCAACGCTCCGCCCCTTCCATGTAGAAGGGAGAGCCGAAGTACTCGGCGAGCAGTCCCGCCAGCTTTACGAGCGGCTTTACGGGGCCGCGCAGAATGAGACAGCGGGTGGAGGCGAGCGCCGAAAAGAGGGAACGCACCGTATCGGCGCTCATCACGAGCCCGCTATCCGCCGTGAACGCGGAGAGCTCCTCGCACGCCCGCGCAAAGGTGAGCGATTCGTCGAAATATGCCTCCCCTTCCTCTCCGCCGCCGCGAAGAGTCTCCTCCGTCTCCTTTTCTTCCAGCGCCTTCACGAAGAATTGCTCCAAAGGGGCATTTTCCGCCGACTCCGCGCCGTCGAGACGGACGGCGCTCTCAGGCAGGCTTGCGATAGCGCCCTTGCCCCGCGTTGCGCGTTCGCAGATGAGCGCGGCGCAGGAGAGCAGCAAGAGAAAATTCACGAAAAACATGAGACCGCCGAAGCCGCCGAACGAGACCCCTGCGCTCGCCGCGGCGATGAGGAATACGTCCGCGATCGCCGAAATGGCGAGCATGATCAGCGCGGCAATGCGCATGATCTTGTGCTCCTTGCGGTTGCGGAGAATGCGGGATCGCGCGTCTTTCAGCGTGTATCCCCCGTGCATGACGTTGGTTTCGCTCAAAAGATAATCGGAGATCGCCTCTTCCTTTTCCGCCCTCGGCTCCCCCGCGACCGTAAACACGCCTTTGAGGCGGATGTCGGTGACGGACGCGCCGATATAGAGGGTATAGGCGCCGCCGTCCGTGGAGAAGGTGTGCGAATCTTCGTTGTAATAGCAAAATCTTTCCGCGGGCAAAGCGATCTCGACGGGCTTGCTCTCGCCCGCGGCAAGTTCCACTTTTTCGAAGGCGACAAGCTCTTTCAGGGGGCGGACCCCCTTCTTCCCCGCATACACCTGCACGACCTCTTTCCCCGCAAAGGAGCCGAGGTTGGTTACGGTGAAGCGTACGGAGCGTTCCCCGATTTCAAGCCCCGAATAGGCGAAGGGGGAATAGCCCAGCCCGTGCCCGAAGGGATAGCGGGGCGGCGTGCCCGAAAGATCGTAACGGCGGTAGCCGACGAGCCCGCCCATGCGGTTGCGGCCCGCGTCTTTATATTTTTTGGAGACGAGGAACAGCTCGTCGGTGTTATCGTAGCCCGTGCGGGTGAGTTTGCCCGAAGGATTCACCTTGCCCGCGAGCACCCCCATCAGAGCGTCCTGCGCAAAACCGCCCTCCGCGGGGGCGAGCAGGACTGCGTGCAACTTTTCGTCGAAGCCCATCTCCACGGGACGGTCCCCGCCGACGACGGCGACGATCTTCTTCCCCGTGCGGACGAGCGCGTCGATGAGCGCAAGCTGGCAGGCGGGCAAAGCGAGGCTCTTTATCAGCGACATTTCGTTCTCCCGCGCGCCGAGCCCCAAAAAGAGCAGGACGACGTCCGCCTCCTCGGCAACGCGCACCGCTTCGGGGATGAGCTCCTCGCTCCGCTCTTCCGTGAGCGAATAGCCCTCCGCCTGCCCCGCGAACCGCAGGTTATGATCGGGTCCCGCCAACCGCGAAAAGCGCACGGCAAAGCTCTCTTCCCCCTCCGTGGCGAGCGCGCCGACGACGGCGACCTTCGTTTCGGGGGAGAGGGGCAGGACCTCTTTGTTCTTCATCAAGACGATGCTCTCTTCCGCCGCCCTGCGGCAGAGGGATTCGGGATGTTCGGGCGGGAGAGTTTTGAGCGACGACAGCCTTTGCGCCAAGCCGATGACCCGATCGACCGCCTCGTCGAGCCGCTCTTCGGAAAGCGCCCGCCCCGAACGGACCTCTTCGGCAAGCTCCTCCTCGGTGGCAGTCCCCTCCTCGACCCGCTCCTTCAAACGGCGGTATCTGCCGAGGGCGGAATCGAGGGGCAGAACGGCGCCGCCCAAAAACACGTTCCCGCCCAAGAGCTCGTTAAAATCGGCGTCGAGCGGGACGTTCTCGCAGAAGAGGAAGCTCTCCCCCTTCGAAGCCTCACGCACCATGCGGCGGTTGACGTCCGAATAGTCCCCCGAAAGAGGGGCAAGCGAGGCGCGCAAAGCGTCCGCATTCCCCTTTTCCTGCGCGACGCGGAAGGGGATCTCATAGAACTTTTTGAGCGCCTCGTCGCTGCGGCGGACGTCGAGATATTCCGCGTCCTCTTCCCGCAGGGAATATTCGCTCAGACAGCTCCCCACGTTGGCGCGGCGGATCCCTTCGAGACAGCTCCCGCCCAGCGCGCCGCAGAGGTAGGGATCTTCGGAAAGACGGTCGGAATAGGGGCTGACCCCGCTCTTGACGTCGGGCGCCACGACGAGTTCCACGCCGCGCGCGCCCGCCTCCGCCGCAAGCTGCTCGGAAACGTCGCAAAAGAGGGCGCGGTCCCAGCTCCGCGCGAGCCGTGCGGAATCGGGATAGCGCGAAGCGGCGGCGTTGATCTCCTTCATCGTCGCCACGTTCACTTCGGCGACGCCGGCGCGCAGGATCTCCGCGTCGGCAAGGCTCTTCACGTCGGTGAGGAGCGCCAGCTTTTGCCGCAGATTGAGTTTTTCGATAACTTTGGGATATTTCAGCATGGCTCCTCTCCGAACTCCGTCATGACCGCTTCTTCCTCCTCTCCTTCTTCTTCCTTTCCGAGATTGCGGAAGAGGGAAAAGGCACCGATCGTAAGCGCGAGGGCGGCGACGACGAGGAAGAGGACGCGCTTGGACCTCCCCACGCCCGAAACGACGACGCTTCGCCTGCCGCCCGTTTTGCGCGAGAGTTTTTCGCGGTCGGGCGGCTCCGTCTCCGGAAGATACTTCACCCGTATCCCGCTTTTTTTCACTTCATAAACATAGTCGTGCGAGCGGACGGACAGCACTTCCACGCGCACGCGGGCGCATGCGCCGCTCAACGGGATCTTCTCCGTCGGACCGAAGATCTGCGCGGGCGCAACGGGCGGACCGCCGTAAACGTATTCCCGCTTGCCGATCGGACGTCCGTCGTCGGTATAGCCGAAAATTTCGAGGCGGAATCCCGTGACGACCTCTCCGCTCCCGTTGCAAAGGCGCAGGAGCAGATAGCGTTTCCCGTCCTCTTCGGCGATGAGATATTGCTCGACCGTAAGAAACCGGCTGTGCTGATGACCGGTGTAATTCCCCTTATCCAAGATCCGCGCGCTCATTCTTCGCTCCCCGCCCTCTTCTTTTTGTGAAAAAGAGCACGGAGCCGTTCGGCGGCTCTTCCCGTTTTACGGCGAAGGGCGAGCATGAAACGGCTCGTGTAAAAGAGGACAAACAGATTGCGCACGGAATAGAAAAGATTTTTCGTGCGGGATACAAGGCGGGAGAGCGTTGCCGCGCCGCCTTTGGAAATTCCCCCTCCGAGACGGCGCAGACCTGCCGCCGCGCGTTTGAGGCAGAACAGGAGAAATACCGTTACGGAGACGGTTGCGGCGGAGAGAAAGGTCATGAGCGACACGAATCCCGCCCCGCCTTCGGGAAGAAGGGAGCCTTCCCCGCTCAAAAGGCGGAAAAAGCAGATCTCGAACAACAATGCCTGTAAAGAGAGCAAAAGCGTGAGAAAGAGCGCCGTTGCGATCATCGCGGGAAGAGACCGCCTGAAATTTTTTTCGCTGCGGGGAAGCGCCGTTTCGTTGACGGCGCGGAGGGCGGGAGAGACGGAGCCCGTATCCTTTGGCAGGGCGATCTGCTCGCCCCGTCCGTTCTTGGGCAATTCCCGCACGTTGAGGATCCCGATGATCCTTCGGCTGCGGTCGTAGACATAGAGGTCGTATTCGCAATAGAGGACGTCTTTCTTCCACTTGCCCAAAAAGACGGCGTCCTCGCCGATCCGCGCCACAAGATATTGCTCCAAGGCAAAAGAAAACGCGGAGGACGGCTCATACACGACCGCACTCCCCGCGGGAAAATTGAGTTTGCGGATCCCGCGGTCCCGCGCGGCATACCCTGCCCCGCGCACCGCGAGGAGCAATTTGGGGAGAACTGCCGCGCAGACCGTTCCCAAAAGGGCTGTTCCGAGTAGGAGAAGAAAGACAAACAATGGGCGATTCCGGGCAAATGCCGCTCCTTTTTTCTATTCCGCTATGATTTTATCATATCCCGGAAGAAAAGTCAAGATTTTGCCCCCTGTCCGTTTTGTCCCGTTCTCATCGCGCGGAGCCGAACGCGGATGGCGCACAGCCCCTTCAAAGGTTCGAAGATCCCCTCCGTCGCTTCCTCCATCGGGCAGGGTCCCGTGCCCTGACGGTTGACGATGCTCTGCGTGAAAACGCCGTACCCGTATGCGATTTTTTGCGCCTTGAAGATCTCCTCCGCAGAGGCGCTCAACACTTCGCCGTACACCTCTTTCGCGCCGAGAAAGGCGTAAAGAAGTGCCGCCGCCCTGCCCACGACCCGATCCGCGCAGGAAAAGCCTTCGAGCGTTTTGCCCTCATCTGCGAGCGCGAGAAGGGGCGCCACCCCGCGTTGGGCGCTCGTGAATTGCTCCTTTCCGCGCACGAACGCGCAGGTATAGGCGGGGTCTTCCCCAAGAAGCTCCCTCGCCCGCTCCAAGTCCTTCCTGCTTTGCATTCTTTCTCTCCTATTCGAACTGTTTTGCGACCTGTTTCAACAATTTTCTGATTTCGAGATGCTGCGGGCAGGACGCCTCGCATCTGCCGCACCCGACGCAATCGCCCGCCTTGCCCCGCCCCGACGTGTAGTTGGCGTAATATACGTCGCTGTTCCAGTCTTTATAGAGCTTTTTCTGGTTGAGGCAGGAGAAGAGATCGGGAATGGAGATCTGCTTGGGACAGCCGTCCGTGCAATAGCGGCAGGCGGTGCAGGGGATGAAATCCTTTCCCGCAAGGATCGCCCGCACGTGCAGGACCGCCCGCTCTTCCTCTTCCGTGAGGGGAGCGAAATCTTTCATGTAAGAGAGATTGTCCTTCATCTGCGCGCGGTCGCTCATGCCCGACAGCACCATGAATACCCCCTTCTGCTCCGCCGCAAAGCGGATGGCGTAGCTCGCGTTGCTTCCGCCGCCGAGGGCGCGAAAGACCTCTTCGGCATCGGGGGGAAGATTTGCCAGATGCCCGCCCTTGACGGGCTCCATGACGATGACGGGCTTGCTGTGCTTTTGGCAGGTTTCGAGGCAGAGGCGGGACTGCACGCTGTGGCTCTCGTAATCGGCGTAGTTGAACTGGATCTGCACGACTTCGATTTCGGGGAAGTCGGTAAGAATGCGGTCGAGAACGGTCGCCTTGTCGTGGAAAGAGATGCCGACATGCCCGATCTTGCCCTCTTCTTTGAGCTTGAACGCCGTCTCGTAGGCGTTCAGGCGGCGGTATTTGCGGTAGTTGACCGCGTTCTGCGCGTGCATGAGGTAGAAGTCGAAATACTCCACGCCGCAGGCTTTGAGCTGGCTCTCGAAGAAGGGGCGGATGTCCGCCTCCTTGTGGAAAAAGTTCTCGGTGAGCTTATCGGTGAGCGAAAAGCTCTCGCGGGGGTGGCGGGCGGAGACGCAGTCGCGGATCGCCGTTTCGCTCTTGCCGCCGAGATACCCGTGCGCCGTATCGAAATAATTGAATCCGCCGTCTAAAAATTCGTCCGCCATGTCGCAAAACTGCGGATGATCCACCTCTTTGCCCGTCATGGGCAGGCGCATACAGCCGAAGCCTAACTTCTTTTTGACTTTTTCGAATGCCATATTTGCTCCTTATGAAATGTTCGTCGGTTTGATTATATCACACCCGCACGGAAAAATCAATGACAAGCAGGTGAAAATCGCTTTGTGAAATCTTGCAAAAGGAATTAGAAAATCCAACAAAAAATTTCGCGGCGGCGGGGCGGTTTTCGGTTGACTTTTTCCGAAAAATTTCATATAATATTTGTACAATGTGTAGCTTCAAAGGGCGTAAATCCGATTGGGTTTACGCCTTTTTTTTGTGCAAAAAGAGGTGTTTTATGAAAGAGATCAAACAAAACAAAATGTCGTCGGCGCCCGTCGGCAGGCTCATCCTCGGAATGGGGCTCCCCATGATCGTCTCCATGATCCTGCAAGCCGTCTATAACATCGTGGACACGGCGTTCGTCATCAACATGGGCGAGGAGGGCGCTCTGGGCAACCTCGCGCTTACCTACGCCTTTCCCGTCCAGCTTCTGATC
Source organism: uncultured Clostridia bacterium (assembly GCA_947632015.1). Taxonomy (GTDB): domain Bacteria; phylum Bacillota; class Clostridia; order Christensenellales; family Borkfalkiaceae; genus Gallimonas. Next base: position 31,103 of record CANRNP010000001.1, read on the forward strand.
ATCGCCGTCGGCGTGGGGACGGGCGTCGGGCTGAACGCGCTTCTCTCCAAATCCCTCGGCGGACACGACCGCGAAAAGGCGGAAAAAACGGTGGGCAACGGAATTTTTTTGGGAGTTGTCATCTATCTCGTCTTTCTTCTGTTCGGGCTGTTCGGCGCAAAGCCCTTCATCGCCATGCAGGCGCGCGGAGAGGAACGGGTCGCCGAAATGGGCGCGGAATATCTCACGATCTGCTGCTGTCTTTCCTTCGGCGCAATCGGTTTTACCGTCTACGAACGCTTTTTGCAGAGCACAGGTAAGACGATGTTTTCCACGATCTCCCAAATTTCGGGCGCGGCGGCAAACATTTTGCTCGACTATGTGTTCATCTATCCCCTTCGCATGGGCGTTGCGGGCGCGGCGTGGGCGACGGTCATCGGGCAGATCTTGTCCCTTGCAGTCGCCATGCTCTTTCACTATTGCGCCAACAAAGAGCTGGGGAACCGCTTAAAAGCGCTCGTTCCGAGCGGAAAGATCATCAAGGAGATCTACCATATCGGGCTTTCGGCGGCGCTCATGCAGGGAATGCTCTCGGTGATGATGCTCGGCGTCAACCTCATTCTCGGCACGGCGGAAGACCCCTCTCTCCTGCAAGGGAGTTTCGGCGTGTACTATAAGATCATGCAACTCGCGCTGTTCGCCTGTTTCGGGCTCTCCAACACCATTATTTCCGTCCTCTCCTATAACTACGGACGCGGCGACGGGGAGCGCTCCCGCGCCTGTATCAAGTGGGGGATCGCGATCACCCTCATCGCGGCGGCGGTCATCACCGCGCTGTACGAGACGCTTGCCGGGCCCATGGCGCAACTCTTCGGCATGGCGAGCGGAGAGAGCGGGGAAGCGCTCATCCGCACCGTCGCGCTCGCCGTGCGGATCGCAAGTATCGGATATGCGTTCATGGGGTTGAGCATCGCCGTGCAGGGGGTATTGCAAGCGCTCGGCTGCGCGCTCTATCCCCTTCTCATCTCCTGCCTGCGGCTCGCCGTGTTCGTCTTTCCCGCCGTTTGGCTGCTCACGCTCGCGCCGGACGCGGCAGAACTCGTTTGGTGGGCGTTCCCCATTGCGGAGATCCTCACGGCGGCGGTCTCGGCGATCGTGCTTGCCGGGCTCATGCGCAAAAAACTCCCGGCGCACACCTCTGTTCCGCTCCCGCGCGCCCTGAAAGAAGTTTGATACAGCCGCGGCGGCGCGGGTGCCGAGCACCCGCGCCGCCGCTTTTTCTTTATAACATTCTCACAAATTCGGGAAGAGAGGTAAGTTCGCTGTCCGTCTGGTAGGCAAAATAGGAATAGAGGAGCCGAAGGGCGCGCTTTTCGCCGTCCCGCGTGCGCGGGGGAGCTTTTAAGCCGAGCGCCTCGCGGACCGTAAAATAGGTGACGGGGCTCGCGGGCGTGCCCTTTTCCGCCGAAAAGGAGCCGCTCTCCATCTCGAAGAAAAGAGCGCCCGCCGAGGGTCCTCCCTCCTTGGTGGGGGCAAAAGCGCCCGCGTCCGTTGCGGGCAATCCGGCGCGGACGGGATAGCCCGAAAGGCGCAATGCGGTAAGTAAAAATTTTATGAGAGGAAAGGCGGCGTCCTCCCCGCACATGTTTTTGAGGGCGGAAACCGCCGCAACGAGCAGTTCCCCGCAGGGCATCCCCTCGTAGGCGAGCTTATCGCACGCCTCGCAGACGACCGCCGCCGCAAAATATTTGCCCACGTCCTCGCGGAGCGGAAAAAACCCGTCGTACAGCGAAGCGGATATAACGGTGTGCCGTCCGCTCTTTTCCGCCAGAACGTATTCGGCAAAACAAAAGGGCTGCGCCGCGAATCTGAGCCGCGCGTTCGCCTTTTTTACCCCTTTCATGCCCGCGCCGAGCTTGCCGCGGTCGGCGGTGAGAAGAGTGACCATCTTGTCGTTTTCGCCAAAGTCCACCGCCCGAAGCAGGAGCGCGTCCGTTTTGAGTTCCATTTTCCGAAATTCAATCCTTGAACTGTTTGTACAACATATAATAGGTGGGATTGCCCGTCTCTTCGAACATCTCCCACGCGATCTCTTTTGCACTGCGCGGTTTGCGGAATTCTTCCTCTTTCATCTTTCCCTCCCTCGCTTTCAGTATGGGAAAAAGAAGCGGGTTCATGCAAACAAAACGCGGCGCGCCGTCAGGTATCTTCTTCGCCGTAGCCGAGTTCTCTGAGCATCCCGCCGCGGTCGCGCCAGTCCTCGCGCACTTTGACATACGTCGTTAAAAAGACCTTCTTGCCCAAAAATTTTTCCATATCCTGCCGCGCGAACGAGGCGACTTCTTTGAGCGCGCCCCCCCGCTTGCCGATGAGGATCGCCTTGTGGTTCCGCTTTTCGCAGACGATGTCGAGGTCGATCTCCACGACGCCGTCCTCCCGCTCCTCGAATTTGTTGACGACGATCGCCACGCCGTGCGGGATCTCTTTTTCGTATTTGAGCAAGATCTTTTCACGCATGATCTCCGCGATCATGAACCTCTCGCTCTTATCCGAGACGACGCCTTCGGGGAAGAGGGGCTCGCCTTCGGGCAGGACGGAAAAGATCGCCTCTTCGAGACGGCGGAGATTTTTCCCCTTCCGCGCCGAAACGGGATAGACGTCTGCCGTAACGCCCGCCTCAAACAGCGTTTTGACGTCCTCAGGGATCTTTTCCTGCGGCATGATGTCGATCTTCGTGTAGGCGATGAGCATCGGGATCCCCAGCGCGGCGTACTTTTTCATGAGCGCAATGTCGCTCTCGGTCACGCCCGCATGCCCGTCGTGGACGAACAGAATGACGTCTACGTCCTTGCTCGTATTTTCGGTGGTGCGCATCATGAGCCCCGTGAGCTCGTTGCGCTGTTTGTAGACGCCGGGCGTATCCGCGAACACGATCTGCCCCATTTCGCGGTTGAGAATGCCGAGAATGCGGTCCCGCGTGGTCTGCGGTTTGGGGGAGGTGATGGCAATCTTCTCCCCGACGAGCACGTTCACGAGGGTGCTCTTGCCTGCGTTTGCCTTGCCGATGACGGCGACCGTTCCGCTTCTCATATCCGTTTTAACCCCAACTTTTGCATGACGTATTCCTCTTTTTCGCGCATGATCGCCTTTTCTTCCTCCGTTTCGTGATCGTAACCCAAACAGTGGAGCGCGCCGTGCACGGCGAGATAGAAGATCTCCCGCTCATAGGAATGCCCGTACTCCTCTGCCTGTTCCTCCGCCCGCTCTTTGCAGATGACGACGCTCCCCAAATAGAGGCGCGCCCGCCTAAGCCCCCTTTTAGGTTCCACACAGTCGGCATGTTCGGCGGAGCGGATGGATTTTCCCGCTTCAAAATTGTCGGCGGGAAAACTCAATACGTCCGTCACCCGGTCGACGTTCCGCTTTTCGCGGTTGAGCGAACGGATGGTTTCGCCGTCCGTGAAAAGAAGCTCCAAAAAGAGCGGCAGATCGCTCTCCGCGAGCCCTTCGAGCGCCTTGCAAAACCGCTTCCGCTCCCTTCGTCCGAGCTGTTCGCATTCCAAACAGAATTTACTTGCCGCTTTCATCGGATTCATCCTTGACGACCCGCCGCTCGCGGTTGAAACGGATGGCGGGATATTTGACCCTGTGGTGGTGCACGCCTGAGAGCGCCTCGACGATCGTCTCCTTGATGGTGGTGAGCTCGCGCATCGTGATGTCGCAATCGCCGAACTGGTCGAGGTCCATCCGTTCCTCGATGACCGAACGCACCATGCGCTCCACGTTTTCGGGCGTGCGGTCTTTGAGGGTGCGCGCCGCCGCTTCCGAAGCGTCGGCGATCATGATGATCGCGGCGGTCTTGCTCCGCGGCGTGGGTCCGAGATAGGAATAATCCTCGATATTCGCGTCCCCGCCCGAAAGACGCATCGCTTTATCGTAAAAATATTTGATGGGCAGGGTGCCGTGGTGCTCCCGCGCGACGTCGGCGATCTCTTTGGGAAGGCGCGCCGCCATCAAGAGTTCGTAGCCGTCCGTCGCGTGCGAACGGATAATGTCCGCCGAAAGTTCGGGCGTGAGCTCGTCGTGGATGTTGTAATCGGTCTGGTTCTCGGTAAAACAATCGGGCTGTTTGAGCTTGCCGACGTCGTGGTAATATGCCGCGGCGCGGGCGAGCTCGGCGTTCTCGCCGATGGCGATGGCGCACGATTCGGCAAGCTGTGCCACGATGAGCGAATGGTTGAAGGTACCGCCCGCCTCCGTTCTGAGCCGTTTGATGAGGGGGACGTTCGCGCTCGTGAGCTCCCTGAGGCGGAATACCGTAAGACGGTTGAAGGTGAATTCCAGCACGGGAAGGAAGCAGAGGGTGAGCGCGGAGGAGAGGAAACAGCCCAAAATGCCGTACCCCGCCGAGGCGATGTAGGCGATCCAGTTCGCCTGCTTGCCGATGTTGAACGCGGGAAGTTCCAGTAAGAGAATCACGATCACGGTGGGAATGGACACGAACGTGCCCAAAATGAGCATCCCGCCCCGCGTTTTCACGTTCGCCGCCGTGAGCACGGCAAAGGTCCCGCAGACAAAGCCGAGCATGAGGGAAAAGTAAACTTCCGCCTGAATGCCGCTGTCGGGCATTCCGGGAAGAGCGGCGATCCCCGACCCCGACGAGGCGAAATTATCGGTATAAGTATCGATGACGAAAATGAGCAGCGAAAAGACAAAGTTGAGCAAGATCGCCTGCCTGCGGTTGAACAGAAACAGGCTGAGCAGGGCAAGAAGCGCCATGGGACGGGCAAATACGCTCACGAATCTGCCCATGAGATAGCAGATGAGCACGGAGAGCATCATGATGGAAAAGATGAGCACGGCGTTCTTTGCCTGCGACAAAAATTCCTTGTCCTCGAAATAGTAATAGTAGAAAACGATATAAAAAAGCAACAGCACGCAAACGCACAGGGAGAGGAAGCGGGAAAAATCTTCGGTAAAATAATTTTGCCAGCCCTGCGGATTGTTGATGATGATCATGAGAAGGACAAAGAGAATGAACACAAAATAGCAGAGCGCAAACACGAGCGCGCTGCGGAAAAGGTTCACGCCCTTGACCGGTTTTACGGCTTCCGATTTCATCTTTTTTCTCCTTTGCTCTTTTTCATTGCGTCTTTCTCGTAGGCGCGCACGATCCGCATGACGAGCGGATGGCGCACGACGTCTTTTTCGGTGAGCGTGCACACGGAAATGCCCTCGACGTCCTTTAAGATCGAGACCGCCTGCCTGAGCCCGCTCGTCTTTCCTTCGGGAAGATCCGTCTGGGTAAGATCGCCCGTGACGACCATTTTGCTCCCCTCGCCGAGACGGGTGAGGAACATTTTCATCTGCTCCCGCGTACAGTTCTGCGCCTCGTCCAAAATGACGAATGCGTTCGACAGCGTTCTTCCGCGCATATACGCGAGCGGCGCCACCTCGATGGCTCCTTTTTCGAGCAATTTCGCATACGTCTCCAACCCGAACATCTCCTGCAAGGCGTCGTACAGAGGGCGGAGGTAGGGATCCACTTTCGTTTGCAGATCGCCCGGCAGAAATCCGAGCTTTTCTCCCGCTTCCACCGCGGGACGGGTCAAAATGATCTTCTCCGTCTCCTTGTTTTTATAGGCGCTCACCGCGAGACACACGGCGAGATAGGTCTTTCCCGTGCCCGCAGGTCCCACCCCGAAGGTGACGGTATTCTTTTTAATGGCGGTAACGTACTCCTTCTGCCCCACCGTTTTGCACTTGACGGGCTTGCCGCGGCAGGTGACGGCGACGACGTCCTTCATCATGCCGAGAAGATCCGCCGTCTTGCCCTCCTTCGCGAGTTCCACGCAATAAAGGAGGTTTCCCTTTTCGATATTTTCGCCCGCCTCGACGACTTTCAGCAAGCTCTTTACCGTCTCCGCCCCCGCCGAAGCGTTTTCCCCCTCGAAGAGGATGCGCGTTCCCTCCACATGGGCAACGAGCCCCAGCTCGCGCGCGATGAGCGAGAGATTTTCGTCGAATACCCCAAGTACTTTTGCGAGCTTGTCTACATCGCCCGTTTCTACCGTAACCGAATTTGCCAAAACAACTCCTTTTCAAAGATTGATCGCCGCAGACGCCGACGCCCTGCCCGTGAGCAGAAATCCTCCCTCGGCGGGCTCCGCGTGCAGCAGAGATATTTCACCGAAGTCGAGCAGCGCCTGCGCGCGCGCTTCCTCCTCCGAGCCCGCATAAAAAGCGGTGACGGGGTAGGAAATTTTCACCCGCGCAATGATGAGAACGCCCGTCCGCTCCTCGCCGTAACAGGCGAACGGCTCTACGACGGTTTGCCCCTTTTCCACTTCGTCTCCCACCTGCACGCAGGGCGTGCCGCGCAGAACGACGAGCTCCTCTACCCTTCCCCCGGCGGGGGAAAGAAGAGGCTCGGCGGAAAGGCGCTCCGCTTCGTCGCTCACCCGCACTTCCACGGTGAGCACGCCGCCCGAACACTTCATTTCGCAGAAAGTGACGCGGGGCAGGGAGAGGATTTTGGCGGTGAACGGATGAAAATTTTCGGGCGGAGCCGAAAAGGGAACTATCCCCGCGGCTTCGAGCGTTTCCAACACTTCCCGCTCGTAGTATGCCCCGCTCCCCACCACTTCGATGCGGAGGACGCGGCTCTGCGCCGCGGCGACGAGGAGCACAAACAGCGCCGCGCCGATGAGCAGTCCGATCCGCGCAAGACATTTTTTGTAGAGCAAAGCAAGTCCGCGTTCGCGTACTTCGGCAATATTATAGCACGAACCGCGCAAAATTGCAAAAACTTTTTCACAGTCTTTGCGGGCAACTTGAACGGAGATTGAATTTTTTCCCGTCTTTCGCACCGAATACACTTCGATCCCGCCGCGGACGAGCTTATCCGCCACGCGGTGGCTCGACAGGGAGACGACCTCGATCTCCGCCCTGCCCGCTCTCAGCCGCGCGGACCCCTTTGACGGCTTATTTGCTTTTTTTCCGTGCGCTCCGTCTTTCATATCCGCTCCACCTTGTCGATCTTGCCCCGCACCGCGGCGTCTCCCCCGCCGTATTTGCCGAGGGAGAGCCCCTTCCCCTCCACGCGGACGCCGCTCTTGCCGCCGCGGAAAACGATGAGCTCCTCCGTGAACGTTTCGAGCCTCTTCACGTTCTGGAAATACCCGCCCTGCCCGTCTATCACGGTATATCGGATCTCGGTGCCGAGCTCGGCGCCGAGGGCATTTACGATCTCCGCAAAAAATCTCATATTCCCCATTTTATGCGCGCGGGAAGCGGAAAATACGGCATAAAAAAACCGCCGCGGGCGGGGCGCTGATTGCGCCCCGCCCGCGGCTTCTCCGTTTTCGGTCATTATAACATGGACTTCATGAAAGTAAGCATATTTCTCTGCTGTTCGGGGTTTAGCCGGTTCCAGACTTCCATCAGTTCGCGGTGCTCCGAAATATCATCCTCATCCATTAAAAAATTTATGAGATTTATACCCAATGCAGAACATAAAGCGTCCAGAATCAAAAGAGTCGGTGAAGATTCTCTTTCTCGCCAATGATATAGCGCCATAGCGGATATTCCCGCTTCCTGTGCAAGCCGATTGATCGACCACCCCTTTTCTTTCCGCAACGCATCTATCTTGGCATAGAGAGCCTTACTGTCATAAATATCAATCATAAACCACCCGTTTATTTAGATTATATAGACAGCTGGTGCATTTTTCCAACCTATCGGAAAATAATTTTCAACCCAATGGTTGATTTATCTTAAAATTTTAGTTATACTTGTATGGGACAAAGCAAGCTGACATTTGTTGAAGAACAAAAAAAGCGGCTTCCGTTTGAAAGGATAGGAGAAGGCAAATGACGAAAAAACTCTCAAAAGAAGAGCTCACGGCGTTGCAAAACATGGTTGCTCTATTTCGCGCCATAGATGTCAGTTCGATTTTGAATGCCTACGCGATTGAAAACGTCGTTTTCGGCGACCTGAAACCGAAAGAGAAAGTCCCGTTCGAGAAGTTTATCAAGGACTTGGAATTAACGGCTTGGCAACCTTACTCCGTTCGGGACTGTATTGCAGGCATAGCCATTGATTTTCGGCTTGCCGTCCTTTCCGCGATCCATTTTATGAACGCGGAACACACCCAGCTCTTTGAGCTCAAAGCGCGGAAATGGGCAAGTTCGCGCGGTTTTTTGACGTGAGCGCCGACTTTTTGCTCGGATGAAAGGAAGAATATTGAGAAGCCGCCGCGGGGCGCTCCCAAAGGATGCGCCCCGCGGCGGCAAAAGGGCAAAAAAACGACCCAAAGCGCAAAAAAGCGCTTCCTCCGCGGAAGCGCTTTTCGTTTGCCTTGAAATTACAGTTCGGCGAAGTACTTGATCGTACGCACCATCTGCGAAGTGTAGGAATTCTCGTTGTCGTACCAAGCGACGACCTGTACCTGATAGGTCTCATCGTCGATCTTCGTGACCATCGTCTGGGTGGCGTCGAAGATGGAGCCGTGAGTCTCGCCGATAATGTCGGAGGAAACGAGTTGCTCCTCGGTGTAGCCGAAGGACGCCGAAGCAGCCGCCTTCATTGCCGCGTTGATGCTCGCGGGCGTGATGTCCTTCCCCTTAACGACCGCCACCAAGATCGTGGTGGAGCCGGTGGGAACGGGCACGCGCTGTGCGGAGCCGATGAGTTTGCCGTTGAGTTCGGGAATGACAAGCCCGATCGCCTTTGCCGCGCCCGTGGAGTTGGGAACGATGTTCACTGCGGCGGCGCGCGCTCTTCTGAGGTCGCCCTTTCTGTGAGGTCCGTCGAGCACCATCTGGTCGCCCGTGAAGGCATGGACCGTCGTCATGATGCCGCTGACGATGGGATATGCGTTATTGAGCGCATACGCCATAGGCGCGAGGCAGTTGGTCGTGCAGGACGCCGCGGAGATGATCGTGTCCGTTGCCTTCAACGTCTTTTCGTTGACGCCATAGACGATCGTAGGAAGATCTTTGCCCGCGGGTGCGGAGATGATGACTTTCTTCGCGCCGGCGTCGATATGCGCCTGGCTCTTTTCTTTGGAGCAATAGAAGCCCGTGCATTCGAGCACGACGTCTACCCCGATCTGCCCCCACGGCAGGTTCGCCGCGTCTTTTTCCTTGTAGATCGTAATGGTCTTGCCGCAGACGGTGATGGTGCCCGCTTCGTCGTCCGCCGTGACGGTGTCCGCATGCTCGTATCTGCCCTGCGCAGAATCGTATTTCAAAAGATGCGCGAGCATTGTGGGGCTGGTAAGGTCGTTGATCGCGACGATCTCGTAACCTTGTGCGCCGAACATCTGGCGGAACGCGAGACGACCGATACGACCGAATCCGTTGATTGCAACTCTTACATTTGCCATGATAAAAAATCCTCCGATTTAGCGTCTTTTTCCGAGGCGCTTTTTTTACGGTGATATTCTAACACAAATTTTTTCGGTAGTCAATATTCTTTTGGTATTTTTTTCTTTTTTTGTAAGAGTTGCAACGGCGGTACGGACAAAATCCCGCCGAAATGTACAAAAATCGACGGACTTGCCCCCGCCCTCCCGCATAGGATAGCGGCGGAGGTGCACAATGGAACTTTCCGAGTTGCCCGCAAAACCCGTTGTCTCCCCGTCGGGAGAACGGTTCGGGTACATAAAAGAGGTGTACGTTTGCAAAAATCTTGTCGAAATTGCGTCCGTCGTCTGTTTCGACGAGGAAGAGGAAGAATTTGTTCTCCCCGCCCGCGCGCTCATCGCGGTGGGAGACGCCGCCGTGGTATCCGCCGCCCGCGTAAAAACGCCGAAGGGGATCCCCTGCCCCGTGGGAAAGGCGGTATTCGACGGCGCGGGGACGTTTTTGGGGCATTGCAGCGGGCTTGAAACGGAGAGCGGCGTCCTTTCCGTGGGGATCGGCGAAGAGAAAAAGCATTTCCCCGCCGAACGGGCGCGCGTTGCGGACGTTGCGATCGTCCCCGCGGGGAAGGATGAAAAGGGCAGACCCGCCAAAAACGGGGGACGTGTGCGCAAAACGCAACGGGCGGCGAAGGAAAACGCCGCCGAAGAGCGCCCGGACGAGATGTTCGGACTGCTCGGAAAACAGCTGAAAAAGACGGTGGAGGGCGTTGCGGAGCAGGGGGAAACGGTAACCGCCGCGACTTTGAAGCGGGCGAGAGAAAACAACAAACTGCTCGAACTCACCGCCAACACGCTGACGGAGTAAAAGGGCGCCCCGCCGTTTCCCGCTTTGCGGGGAAACGGCGGGGCGCCTCTCCTCGTGCCCGATACTATTCTTTCGCGCCGTATTGCCCGCGGTATTCCTTCATGGCGGAAAGATACTCCCTGCCGCCGATGACCCCCTCTTCGATCGCCTCGATGATGTCCGTTACCGTGACGATGGAATAGACGGGGATGCCGTACGTTTCGAAAACTTCCGCCGCGGCGGACTTTTCGCCCGTGCCCTTCTCCTGCCGGTCGACCGAGATGAGCATTGCGGCAACGCGGACGTTTGCCTCCTGTTTGAGCTTGGGAAGAATTTCGCGGAGCGCCTTGCCCGACGTCATGACGTCCTCGACAAGGCAAACGCTGTCGCCGTCGCGGAGGGTCTGCCCCACGAACATGCCGCCTTCGCCGTGATCTTTTACCTCTTTGCGGTCGAAGCAAAAGCCAAGGTCCAAGCCGTGGTTTTTTGCAAGGGCGATCGAAACGGATACGGCGAGCGGAATGCCCTTGTAGGCGGGACCCACCAGCGTATCCGCGCAGATGTTATGGGAAAGATAGCACTCCGCGTAATATTCGCCGAGGCGAGCGATCTGGCTTCCCGTGCGGTATTTTCCCGCATTGATGAAATAGGGCGCCTTCCTTCCGCTCTTTAAGGTGAAATCTCCGAAAAGGAGTACCTCGTTTTCCACCATGAATTGTATAAAACGCTGTTTGTAGTTCAACATTAAACCCCCTTGGCGGCGTTAAGCCTTTTCAGTTCAGTTTTGCGGCTCCGATCAGATCGGTCACCCTTTCCACGCCGTGCGCGGCGCACCACTTTTCGAGCCCCTTGATGATCTTGGGGCAGGCGAGCGCGTCGGTAAAGTTCTGCGTGCCCACCTGCACGGCGGTAGCGCCAGCCATGATGAATTCCACGGCGTCCTCGGCGCAGGTGATCCCGCCCATCCCGATCACGGGGATGTTCACGGCGTGCGCGGCTTCGTACACCATTCTCACGGCGATCGCCTTGATCCCCGCGCCCGAAACGCCCCCCGTGTTGTTGGCGAGGACGGGGCGCCTGCGTTCGATGTCGATCGCCATTCCCGTAAAGGTATTGACGAGGGAGACGCAATCCGCGCCCCCCCGCTCCGCCGCCCGCGCGTTTGCGGAAATGCTCTCCACGTTGGGCGAAAGTTTTACGATGAGCGGCGTGGTTTTGAGCGCGGCTTTCGCGATCCGCGTGACGCTCTCCACATTTTCGGGCTTGACGCCGAGCGCCATGCCGCCGCATTTTACGTTGGGGCAGGAGATGTTGAGCTCGATCAGATCGACGAGCCCGTCGAGCCGTTCGCAGATCTTCGCGTAATCCCCCTCTTTGCGCCCCGCGACATTTGCGATGACCCGCGTTTTGGAGCGGAGCCAGCCAAGATCGTGCTCGATGAAGTGCTCCACGCCGGGATTCTGCAACCCCACGGCGTTGAGGATGGTCCCGCGGCTCTCCGCGATGCGGGGCACGGGATTGCCGATGCGGGGTTCAAGGGTTAAGCCCTTCGTGGCGACGCCGCCGAGCACCGAAATATCGTAAATTTCGTTGAATTCCCGTCCGAACCCAAAGGTGCCCGAAGCGGGGATGACGGGGTTTTTCAGCTCTACCCCGCAGAGCGTAACGCGCAGATCGGTCATAACGTCACCTCCCCGATCTCGAACACGGGTCCGTCCTTGCATACCCGCGCGTGCAAGCCGTTCGTTAAGTTGCACGCGCAGACGAGGCAGGCGCCGACGCCGCACCCCATGCGCTCTTCGAGAGAGACGTAAGTGGGGATATTCCGCCCCGAAACGGCGTTTTTGAGGGCGCGGAGCATGGGCGTGGGTCCGCAGGCAAGGACGACATGCGGCTTTACGCGGTCGATATTTTCCATAAACGCCTGCACGGAAGTGCCGCGGTAGCCCGCGGAGCCGTCGTCCGTGGCGATGACGAGTTCCTTCCCCCGCTGCATTTCATACTGCATACAGATCGCCGCCCTGTTGCGGAAGCCCATGTAGGCGTAGATCTCCTTCGACTCTGCGTACTCGCGGATCGCGGAGACGAGGGGGAAGATCCCCACGCCGCCGCCGACGACGGCGACACGTTTTTCCTGCTCCGTGACAAAAAAACCGTTACCGAGGGGGAGCAATACGGAGATCTTTTCCCCGCGGGAATAGCGGGAAGCGAGCCGCCGCGTCCCCTCCCCCTTCAAACGGTAGCAGACGGTGATGCGCTCCTTTTCCGCCTTGCATACGGCGATGGGACGGCGGAGCGGGAAGCCGTCTACGCCGAGCATGACGAACTGCCCGGCGCGCACCGCAATGGGTTCCTCCGTCGCGAACGTGAGAGAGAAGATCTCCTCGGCGATCGACTTGTTTTCGAGCACGGTTGCGATTATTTCGCACATATTTCCCCCAGAACGGAACGAAGGTCCTCCCGCATTCCGAGCGCGGCGTCGCGGGCGCAGAGCCCGACGCGCGCGCGGTGAGATTGCCATTTCTCCGACTTTTTATAGGCGCATAAAATCCCGCGGGAATTGTTGACGATCCCGCCCATGCCCCCTTTTGCAAAGCAATTTTTGAGCATTTCGGCATTTCCGCCCTGCGCCCCGTAGCCGGGGATCAGAAAGAAGGTATGGGGAAGGCGGGCGCGCAGGATCTTCGCCTCTTCGGGATAGGTCGCCCCGACGACCGCGCCCACGCGGGAATAGCCGTATTTGCCGCAGGTGCCCTCTCCCCACTTTTCCGCCATGTCCCCCATGCACTCGTAGACGGTGCGCCCGTCTTGCAGCCGAAGGTCCTGCAACTCGCCCGAAGAGGGGTTGCTCGTTTTGACGAGGACAAAGACGCCTTTATCGTATGTTTTCGCCTTCTCCACGAAGGGGGCGATCCCGTCGGTGCCGAGGTAGCCGTTGACGGTGAGAAGATCGACGTCTTGGAAAAATCCCTCGCCGTTTTCCCCGCCAAGATATGCCTTGGCGTACTGCTCCGCCGTGGCACCGATGTCGTTGCGCTTGCAGTCGGCAATGACGAAGAGCCCGTTCTGCTTGGCGTAACGGCAGGTCTTTCCGAAACATTCGATCCCCTCGGCGCCGAGCGCCTCGTAATAGGCGATCTGCACCTTGACGGCGGGGACGACGTCGCACACCGAGTCGACGATCTCCCGGTTAAACAAATCAATCTTTTGCGCCAGCTCCCGCCTCTCGCAGGAAGAAGGCAAGTATTCGGGCGCGGTATCCAGCCCCACGCAGGTGGGGTTTTGCTTCTCGATGATCTTTTCGATGAGACGGTCTATGATCATATCATTTCTCCCCGTATTTGATCTCTCCGTCCACGACGGTATAGACGACTTTCCCGAACACTTCCCTGCCCGCAAAGGGGGTGTTTTTGCCCTTGCTGACGAAATCCTTCGGGTCTACTTTCCACTTCTTGCCGAGATCGGCGATCGTGAGGTCCGCGGGCGCGCCGGTTTCGAGCTCCCCGCCCTCCAAGCCGAGGATCTTCGCGGGATTTGCGCTCATCTTTTCCGCGAGCTGCGGCAACGAGAGAATGCCGCCTTTGACAAGTTGGGTATAGGAGAGGGCGAAGCTCGTCTCCAAGCCGCTGATGCCGAACGCCGCGGCGTTGTATTCGACGCGCTTGTCGTCCTCATGGTGGGGCGCATGGTCGGTGACGATACAGTCGAGCGTGCCGTCTCTGAGCCCCTCTATGACGGCGAGCCTGTCCTTTTCCTCCCTGAGCGGCGGATTGACCTTCGTGTTCGTATCGAAGGAGCGGATGGCGTCGTCTGTGAGGGTGAAATAGTGCGGGCAGGTCTCCGCGGTGACCTTCACCCCGCGCGCCTTCGCTTCCCGGATGAGCTGCACCCCGCTGTATGTGGAAACGTGGCAGATATGCACGGGCAAGCCTAAGCTCTCGGCAAGGCACAATTCGCGGGCGATGATGATGTCCTCCGCGGCGCGGACGCTCCCTTTGAGCCCCGTGACGGTGGAGCAATACCCCTCGTTGACGACCCCGCCGTCCACGAGCGATGCGTCCTCGCAGTGGCAAAGGCACTTTAAGCCGAAATCGCTCGCATACAGCATGGCGTTTGCCATGAGTTTGGTGTTTTGGACGCTCTTGCCGTCCTCGGAGATGGCGACGATCCCCGCCGCCTTCATGCCGCCGATCGCCGCGAGTTCTTCCCCCTTTTGCCCCTTCGTGATCGCGCCGATCGGGTGGACCTTGCAAAGCCCCGCCGCACGCGCACGCTCTTTGATATAGGTGACGACGACCTTGTTATCGGTGACGGGTTGGGTATTCGGCATACAGCAGATCTGCGTGAATCCGCCCTTGACGGCGGCGCGGCTTCCGCTCAGAATGTCCTCCTTTCTCTCGAACCCCGGATCGCGCAGGTGGACGTGCATGTCGATAAGCCCCGGAAAGAGGGTCAAACCCGTGCAGTCGATCCCATCGCCCGCGCCCGCTTTGCCGATCGCGGCGATCCTGCCGTTTTCAACGGTGACGTCGGCGCGGACGACCCCGCTTTTCAATACAACTTCCGCATTTTTGAAGATCATTTTCCTTCCCCTCCGCTGAGAAGCGACAAAACCGCCATGCGCACCGAGAGCCCCGAAAGGACCTGGTCCTCGATGCGGCTTTGCGCGCCGTCTATAACGCCGCTCGTGAGCTCCACCCCGCGGTTGACGGGACCGGGATGGAGAATGAGCGCGCCCTTTTTTGCCTCGCTTAAAATCTGTTCGTCTACGCCGTAATACTTCGCGTATTCGCCCAAGGAGGGGAAATTCCCCGCCTTCTGCCGTTCGAGCTGGATCCTCAGCCCCATTACGGCGTCCGCGCCGCGGAGCGCTTCCTCGCGGGAGCGGCAGATGACGGCGCCCTCCCGCGCGAGCCCCTCCGGCATGAGGGTGGCGGGGGCGAACATGCGCACCTGCGCCCCCGATCTGGTGAGCCCGTAGAGGTTGCTCCTCGCCACGCGGGAATGGCGGATGTCGCCGAGGATCGCCACCGTTAAGCCCGAAAGACGCCCGAAATGCTCTTTCAGTGTGAGCATATCGAGGAGCGCCTGCGTGGGATGTTCGTTCATGCCGTCCCCGCCGTTGACGACGTGGGCGCGTACCGTTTCGGCAAGAAGTTTGGGCGCGCCGCCCATCGGGTGGCGGATGACGATGACGTCGTTTTTCATCGCGTCGAGCGTCTTTCCCGTATCGACGAGGGTCTCCCCCTTCTGGACGGAAGAGGTCGCCACCGAGATGTTCACGACCTGCGCGCCCAAAAATTTTGCCGCGAGCTCGAAGCTCGTGCGGGTGCGGGTGCTGTTCTCATAGAAGAGGGTGACGACCGACTTCCCTTTGAGCGCGCCGTGCTCTTTTTCGCCGCGCTTTAACGCGGACTTGAAAAAAAGCCCTAAATCGAGGATCTCCGCGATCTCCTCCGCGGAGAGACCGTAGAGCCCTAATAAGTCTTTTCTGTTCACCGAATATGCTCCTTTTCCGACTTTTTATTGCGCCGTTTCAATAGATCTGCGCCAAGCCGAAGTGCAATTTATCGCAGGAAGTGAGAAAGTAGGAAATGCCGTTCTTTTCGCTCTTCAAGGGGAAATATCCCGCCCCGTGCAAATGCCCGAATACCACGGTATTGACCCCGTTTTCCTCGAACAGCCGCGTAAAAACGGTATCTTCGAGCTTTATGTTGAAGGGCGGAAAGTGGATGAGCGCGATGAGCTCGTCGCCCTCCCGCCTCGTTTTTTGCACCTCTTTGAAGGCAAGGCGGAAGCGCTCTCCCTCGCGCAGATAGAGCGCCATGTCGTGCTCGGTAAATTCGGCGCTGCCGGGGCATAGCCACCCCCGCGAGCCCGCGATGACATACTTGCCGATCTTCACGCAGTCGTTCTGCAAAAAATGAAAGGTATCGTCCGGGGCGGCGGCGCGGACGTGGGAGATGGCGTTCCACCAAAAATCGTGATTGCCGCGGATGAATACCTTGTGCCCTTTGAGCGGCGCAAGCGAACGGATGTCGTACGCCCCTTCTTCGAGATACATTCCCCACGAGGTATCCCCCCCGATGAGCACGATGTCCTCTTGGGAGACTTTCTTTTCCCAGTCCGCCTTGATTTTTTCGAAATGCCCTTCCCAGCCCGGTCCGAACACGTCCATCGGCTTGTTCATGAGCCCCGAAAGATGCAGATCGCTCACCGCAAATACCTTCATACTGAGGGCATTATAGCATAAACCGCCCGACTTGGCAAGCGTTCGGAAGAACTTCGCACGAGAATGAGGACATGGCGCCGCTCTCAGAAAGGGCGCGTTCCGAAGGATCTTCCGTCGGCGCCGCCCGCGGGGCGGACGCCCCGCGGGCGGCGCTCCCTCTCTTGACAAAAATTTTTCCCCGATTATAATTTTCGGTGAGTAAAATGCCCTTCCCGTCCGTTTTATCAGTGTAGGAGGTATAAGATGACAGACGACGGTGCAAGTAGCTACCACCGCTATCTGCAAGGAGACCCCCATGCCCTCGAAGAGTTGGTGCGTACATACAGCGACGGGCTCACCCGTTACGCCTATCTCTACGTGCGCGATTTTGCGACCGCCGAGGACATCATGGAGGAGTCCTTTGCCGCGCTCATTTTGAAGCGGAAACAGCTCCCCGATATTCTGCGCTTTAAGGCGTATCTTTACAAGACCGCAAGAAACAAGTGCATCGACTTTCTGCGCTCCAAAAAGCGGAAAGAGCTCCCCCTTTCGGACTATGCGGACGCCCTCTTCTCTGAGGAAGCAGAGCTGTCGGCGCAAAAGCGCATGCGGGACGAGAAGGTGTTCGGGTGCCTCGGAAAGTTACCGAAAGACTACCGCGACGTGCTCTACTTCGCCTATTTCGACGGCTACAAGATCGCCGAGATCTGCCGCATGACGGGGAGAAGCCGCAAAAAGGTGTATAATCTCCTCGCGAGGGCGAAGATCGCCCTCAAAGAAATTCTCTTAAAGGAAGGTATCGGCTATGACGACCTATGACAATTACGACAGACGGGTAAATAAAATTCTCGAAAAGGCGGAGGCGGAGAAAAAACGGCGGAAAAAGCGCAGGATCGTGCGCCTCTCCCTGCTCTCCTCTGCGGCGGCGCTCCTTTTGGCGTTCAATTTGACCCTCTTCGTCCCCTACACCGTCGGCGGGTACGATATTTCCGCCTATGCGGGAAGCGAATACTACGCCCTCATGGATGAGATCGGCTCCCTCAACTGCACCCGCGCACACAAAACCAACAACTTCAAGGCGTGGGGGCTCGACGCGCCCTTCCTCGCGGGTGCCATAGATCCGGCGGGGGAAGAAACGCCCCCCGGCATGAGCGGGACCACGGGCGACCAGAACTACGAGGAAGTGACGAACAACCAGGTGGAGGGCGTTGTGGAGGGCGACCTCTTGAAGCGGAGCGACAAGTACCTCTACTATCTGAGTTACTCCGAAGCGATCCATCATGCAGGCGAAGTCATCGTGGACGAAAACGGAGAACCCATTCCCGACGAAAACGGCAACAAGCAACTGACTCCCTCCTACACTTCGCCCGCAAAGCTCATCCTCAATATTTACACCGTTTCGGGCGAAAAAGTGAATACGTATGAGATTTTGGGTGAGAACACTTTCTCCTACGACGGCTACGGCGAGCGGCGGGAGATGTATTTGACCGAGGACTGCACCAAAATACTCATCCTCGTGCCCTACTTCGACAATGCGGCGAAGGCGCTCTTTACCCGCATTCTCGGAATCGACGTTTCCGACCCCTCCGCGCCCTATGAATTTGCGAGAAGCGCGGTGTCGGGCGATTACGTCTCTTCCCGCCTTGTGGGGAATACGCTTCTGCTCGTCAGCAACTTTTCGGTGATAAGAAACCCCGACTTCGCCGAAGAGAAGCAATATCTGCCCGCGGCGGACGGCGAAGTTCTGCCCATGGAGAACATCGTTCTGCCCGAAAACCCGAAAAACGCGCGCTATACCGTGCTCTCCTCCTTTGCGGCGGACGCCCTGACGCTCGGCACGAGCCGCGCCTACTTTGACTTTTCGGACGAGGTGTACGTCTCGGCGGAAAATATCTTCACCACGCGGGAGAAAGTCGTGCGCAACCAAAACGGCAATGCCGACGTACTGCCCGATATACCCCCCTATACCGAGATCGCCTGCACTTCCTACGACGGCATGAGCCTTACCTATCGCGGCGAGGTGTCGGCGGTTGGCACGATCGTCGATCAATATTCCCTCGACGAGCATGAAGGGGTCCTGCGCGTGTTCACGACGGGCGCGAACGGCGCCACGGGGCGCGCCGCCTGCAACCTCTACTGCTTCGACCTTTCGACCTTTGAGCAAATTGCCGCCGTGGAGAACTTTGCGCCCGATGGCGAGAGCGTGAAATCGGTGCGCTTCGACGGAAATACCGCCTACGTCTGCACGGCGGAAGTCACCTACAACAACTATGTCGTCGCGATCGACGACCCCGTATTCGAGTTCGACCTGAGCGACTATCGCAACATCACTTACAAGGACACGGGGACGATTCCGGGGTATTCGATGAGCCTTGTCAAGTTTTACGGCGGGACGCTGCTCGGCATCGGCTACGGGGACGGATTTGACGAGCTCAAAATCGAAGTTTATGCCTCGGACGAAGAAAAAGTCACCCCGCTTTGCGAATTCAAGCTGTTTGCGCGGTTTTCCTCCGAGTTCAAGGCGTACTTCATCGACGCGGAACGCGGGCTCGTGGGTTTGCAAGTGGGCGCGGACAGCACGCACAAGAGCGGGTATCTCTTGCTACGGTTCGACGGCTACCACCTCGTGGAGCTTATGACGATGGAAGATGTCGGCATATATCCCGACGCCGCCCGCGCCTGCTTTGTAGGCGGCACGTTGTACATTTTCGGCAACGCGAACAACGGCGAGTGCATTTTGAAGATGGTAGAGGTGGGGTGAAAAACCGTATCGGCTCAAAAACAGTCTTTGGTGATTCACCAAAGACTGTTTTTGTATCATCTGTATTTATTTCAAACTTTTCTGTCCAAAAACTAAATATTCATAAAGTTGCTTATTGCAATTTCGTTTCCGGACAACTCGGCAGTCCACATTAGTAAACCCTATTATACTCATCATATCAATAAATATTTTTTCGGACGAAACCGTAACCCCGTAAAAGTTCGAATTCCCGATAATATAGAACACTTTCCCCCCATCCGCAAGCCCGGCGTAGACAGAAGCCAAATGGCGATACATATCTTCAAAATACCTTAAAACATAATTTGCCATCAGACCCGCAGACTTATTTTCCGCGATCGATATTTTTTTTGCAATATCATAGACATATTGAGGAAGAGAATTATTGCTTTCCCATGTCCCTAATAAACTTGTAGCTTTACCCCACGTCCCACCGATCGCTTTCCAGTCAAGGTCAGACGCTTGTTCGGAGCTTTCAAGAAAATCCATCCAGTACATATAAGGGCGTAATTCGCGTATGTATGATATTCTGTTTGGATACGGCGGTGAGGTAATTACGGTATCGTACTTGCCGATATACCTGAGCGGAACAGACCTCGAATCGTGCAATATTACCTCCGAGGTAACACATGGTTGCGATAAAGCGCTTTTTGCAACAATTTCGCAAACAGAAAAAACTATCTTTTTTGCCGCTCCAAGCGAAAAGGTGTCCTCTTCTTTATTTTTGAAAGAGGTAGACACATGGTTAAAAGTAGCGTTGGAAAGTTCAATTATGATTCGGCAAAAAGCAACTCCGAACAGTTGAGCCACCGCGCTGTCCTTTATCGTCTTGCTTGCATATTTCAGCCGTGCCAAAAATTCGGCTTGCGGGGGATTCCACCATCGGGACAAATGATATATCGGAGGAAATTCAGCCGGAGGATAGTCCTCGAAGTTTTTTATCAGACTATTTACAAAAGAAAGAAATTTCTCGACTTTATCTAATGGGTATATATCTAATTTGGCATTCCCCAACCATACTAAAAAAGGATTGATTTCAAATGCAAAAGACGGAATTCCTTTGTTTGCACACACCAGCCCCGTCGTCGCCGTTCCCGAAAAAGGATCCATGACACAAAGGGGCGAATAATCAAGCCCCGAAAGTATTTCCTCAACTAATTGAACAGAATATGCCGGGGTAAGTCTCAACCATCCGTGTCTGCTTAATGAAGAATTATATTTATAAGTATATTGTACGTTTTGCGTTATGGTTGCTTGACGCATTTATTCTATCCTCATCAACTGTTCAAGAACATTCAGAATTTTACTCTTGAAATATTCTTGATTGCTATTCATAAACTCGACAAAATCAAAGCCAATCACTTGCTTGAAAAAACTAAAAGTAGAAACAAAAGGAGAACCGTCAATAAACCCCTGCAAAATAGCCCACTTTGCAGTGTTATACCGTGTCACAATATCGTCGTCGATCTGAGACGAGATAACCATTAAGCAGGGGATATAGCCGTTCGTATAAGCGTTTGCCGCGTTGGCAATATCCGCATTTGGCGTTTGGAATCTTTGCTTTTATAGCCCTGACGAACCTCAAAAACAATGCCGTTCATCGCTTCGCGAATGGGCGAAGCCAACTTCAAATTGTCCGCCACCCGTAACATCCATTCGGTACAGCGTGCTTTAACTTCGCGGTCTGAAATTTTGGCGAGTATGATTCTCCCATCAAGGGAAAGCGTACGTTCGTTCCCACCGGGACCCGCCACTTTATATGACCATGTAACATCTTCGGCTTTATGCCCTAAATAATCTATAAAAACGGCCCTGACAAGCCTCTCACAGCCTATGCCGATTTGCCGATAGACGCTCGTAATACCACCAGCGGCTTTATGGGCAGAATACATAAGCGGATTATCCAACCCAAGCCATGTGTAGAACGCATCGGCGCCATACAATTTTTGAAACTCCGCAAAGGAAAAGCCTCCGTTTCTTCCATGTCCGAACTTTGGCGCATAAGTTGCGCATTCGTTTATAGGATCGGTCAAAATACTTCTATAGCGTAAGTTCTGTTCGTTTGTCATTGCTTTCTCCTTCGTTTTTACCCGTGATGAAATATATACCCGTAACTATTTTATCATAAGTGCATTGATTTTTCAAATATAAAACATGGAAAAAAACAAACTTTATTCTGCTTTGTTTTTTATAGCAAAGCAAGTTTTCGTTTATATTTCGGATAAACCCATCGAAAAAACCTCCCGAAAACGGGAGGTTTTTGTTTACGCTTCTTGTACTTCTTCGATGACTGCCTGCTTCTTGTCTCTGCCCAAACGCTTGAAACGGACAACGCCGTCCTTCAACGCAAACAGGGTATCGTCGCCGCCGATTCCGACGTTCTCACCGGGATGGATTTTCGTGCCGCGCTGGCGGACGATGATGGTCCCCGCATGGACGAGCTGTCCGTCCTGCCGCTTCACGCCGAGACGCTTCGCGTTACTGTCTCTGCCGTTGTGCGAAGAACCGGTACCCTTTTTATGAGCGAACAATGCAATAAAAAACATTTTTCTTTCTCCTTATTTCAAAATTTTTCGGGCAAACGCCCCCTTGCGGCAGATCAGAGCGTGATGCTCTCGATCTTGACCTGCGTGAACGGTTGACGGTGACCTTGCTTTTTGCGCTCGTTCTTCTTCGACTTGTACTTAAAGACGATGATCTTTCTGAACTTATCCTGCGCTTCGACTTTTGCGGTGACTTTGGCGCCCTCGGCTTCCTTGCCGACCTTCACGCCGTCGTCTCCGCCCACCATGAGCACGTTGAAAGTGACGGTATCGCCCACGTTCGCTTTGAGCTTTTCCACTCTCACAACGTCGCCCTCGGAAACTTTATACTGTTTCCCGCCGTTTTCGATGATCGCGTACATTTGATCTGTACCTCCTTATAGGTCTCGCAAGGCAACTTAGGCGGTCCCCTTTTGCAGAACGCTTTGTGCCCGTCCTTAGCGGCTCATTTCCAAATTTAACATAGCCGAAAGGAAAAGTCAAGCAGTTTTGCATAGGAATTGCGAAATTTCTCAAACTGCGGGTAAAAGGAGATATATTATGACGTTGAAAAAAAGCGAAGAGATCCTTTCCGAAGTGCACCGCAACTGCCAGCTCGCCCTTCAATCCATTTCGGACATCCTGCCCGAAGCGGAGGACACCGACGTCCGCGAAGAGCTTTTACGCCAGCACGACGAATACGAGCATATGTGCGGCAGAGCGGCGATCCTCGCAAAAGATAAGAATATCGAACTCAAAGACCCCGGTCCCATCAAAAAGGCGATGATGTGGAGTAGCATCAAGATGAGCACGATGGCAGACAATTCCCGCGCGCATATCTCGGAGATGATGACGCAGGGCACCGTGATGGGCATTACCGCCATTAAATCGAGCCTTGCCGATATGAGCGACGAGGAAGAGGACGAAGATATCCGCAAACTCGCCGAAGATACCCTCCAAATGGAAGAACGCTTCGAAGAGATCTGGAAAAATATGATCAGATAATTTCGCGAAAAATCTTGCTTCGCAATCTTTTCCGCGAGGAAACGCGCCTTTACGGTTTAACCCGCGCGTCCTCTTGTTCGTTTCATCGGACAAGAAGCCGCAGGTATGCGGCAAATTGTGTCGCCCTACTTCGCCTGCGGCTCGTGCCGTGCTTAGAGAAACAGAACAGCGCGCGGGGCGGCAGAAATGAATTCTGCCTAAGGCAAGAGATCGAATTTCGCGAAAAATCTTGCTTCGCAATCTTTTTTGGGATCATTTTGGAAAGGCTGTACGAGGAGCATAGCTCCGAAGTAGCAGACAAGCATTCTAATCCGTCACCCTGCCACGCCCGCACGTTCTATGTTGCCGAAGGGCGGCACGAGGAGCAAAGCGACGAAGTAGCGAAGTCGAAGGGTCGCCGCAGTCTTAACGCTAAGGCGATGTTTCGACACGCCACTTCGTGGCGGCTCAACATGACGTGATAAAAAATGGGCTCGTGCCGTGCTTGGAGAAATAGAATTTCGCACGGGGCGGAATGACAAATTAAAAATACTAAGGAGATGTTTCGACTACGGCTAACGCCTTCGCTCAACATGACGTAATTAGAAAGGCGATGTTACTTCACCTGCGGAAAGGACGGAGCCGGAAATCGGCGCCGCCGAGGGCTAATGCCCTCGGCGGCGCCTGTAAAATTTTGCCCTTATCCGCGATTACGCAAAATTCAATACTTCTTCGAAAATTTTATCGGGAGCGACCACCGCTTTGAAGCGCGGCGGCTTGTAACGCAACTCCTTCAAACTTTCGGGGACCTTCATCGCCGTGATGAGATGGATGCGCTTGATCCCCTTGAAACTGTCCTTCACGTCGTTGCCCGTAAGCGCATAATACACCGCCTGCGGGAATTTATAGGGGCTCGCCGTACTCACCACCACCATCGGGCGCTGTTCGGCGTTCACGTCCTCCGCCCGCTTCCTGCAATAGGTGCGCGCAACGTGCATGGCGACCCCCGTGTGGGGATCGAGCGGGTAGCTGAACTCCTCGAAAAATTCGTATGTGCATTCCACCGTCTCTTCTTCGTTCGCAAAACCCGCAAAGAAGGATTCCTGCATCTTTTTCAGCTCCTCGGCGCGGACGGTATAACGCCCCGCGGAGCCAAGCGATTTCATCCGCTCGACGGTGAGGGCGACGTCCCGCCCCGAAAGCTCGAACAGAAGCCGTTCGAGGTTGGACGAGACGAGAATATCCATCGACGGGGACATGGTGCGGAAGAGCGGACGCTTTTTATCGTACGTCCCTTTTTTGAAGAAATCGGTGAGTACGTTGTTGCGGTTGGAAGCGCACACGAGGGTCCCGACGGGCAATCCCATTTTTTCGGCATAATATGCGGCGAGAATGTTGCCGAAATTCCCCGTGGGAACGGCAAAATCCACCCTGTCCCCCGGTTTTATCTGTTCGGAAGTGACCAGATCGCAATACGCCGAAAAATAATAGGCGATCTGCGGCACGAGCCGCCCGATGTTGATGCTGTTCGCCGACGAGAGCAATACTCCCTTTTCTTTGAGCTTTTCGTTGCATTCCTGCGAGCGGAAGATCTTTTTTACCGCCATCTGGCAGTCGTCGAAATTGCCCTTGACCGCCACGACGTCAACATTTTCCCCCTCCTGCGTCACCATTTGCAACTTCTGCATTTTGGAAACGCCTTCGTCGGGATAGAATACGGCGACTTTCACCCCCTTCTCCCCCGCGAATCCTTCGAGCGCCGCTTTTCCCGTATCCCCGCTCGTTGCCGTGAGGATAAGGATCTCGCTCTGGATGCCGAGCATATCGCACCCCTTCCGCAACAGATAGGGAAGAACGGAGAGCGCAATATCCTTGAACGCGCAGGTGGGACCGTGGAAAAGTTCCAGAACGAACAGACCGTCCTCGATCTTGACGAGCGGGACGGGGTCGTCTCCTTCGAACTTGCCGTAAGCGGTCTCCAACGCCTGCAAGAGCTCGCCGCGGGGATATTCGTCGAAATACTTTCCGAGAATGAAGGCGGCGCGCTCCGGATAGCTCATCGGAAGCATCGCTTCGAGCTCTTCCGCCGTAACGGAGGGAAAGACTTCGGGAACGTATAGCCCGCCCCCTTCCGCCATGCCGCGCACGATCGCTTCCGCGCCCGTAACGGCGCTCCCTCCTCTTGTGCCGATGAATTTCATATTGCCTCCTGAGCCTTCTGCAAACGTTTTTTACAAGCCTAAACCGTCCCGCCAAGCGGGACGGCTAAGATATTCCGAAATGTCGGGACGATTCGTGTAAGAGCGCCGCAAGGCGCGCCTGTCACAGATATTTCTTCGCGAAATCGGGAAGTTCGTCCTCGGTGCAGCTGCAAGTGACGTAGAGTTGCAGATCGCGCATTTCCGCCACTTTTTCGAGCATATAGAAAAGTTGCGCCATATCCTTGATGGGCTTGCCGGCAATGCGCGCCACGCCGTCCACAAAGACATATTCGTTATCGTAACTGCCCGCGATCACTCCCTTGATGAATCCGCAGAGCGAATCTTCGCCCGCGACCGAGTAATCGCTCACGTCGATGAAGCGGACCTCCCTCTTCAAGTCGTACATGTAGCGCTTCGTATCGGTGATAAAGACCAAATGTCCCTTCGCAACGGCTACGGCGTCGTTTGCCGCGTTGATGATCCTTTTCGTCTTTCCGCTTCCTTTGGGACCGCATATAATTTTGATCATTGTGACCTCCTCGCGCCTGCGCGCGTTTTTGTGATTTCTATCTCTATTGTAACAAGTTTTCGTGAACTTTTCAAGGGGTTTTTGAAAAAAATTTTCCGAATTTCAGTTGAGGCTCATGACAAAGGCGTCGATGCGGTCGAGCCCTTCGAGCATGTCCTTCATCGAGAGGGAATAGCTCAGCCGCACGCAATCGTCCGCGCCGAAGGCTTTGCCCGGTACGACCGCCACCTTCGCCGCGTCGAGCAGGCAATCGGCAAAATCGACCGAATCGTTGATGACGCGGCTCCCGAAGCGCTTTCCGTACACCTGCCCCACCACGAGCATCGCGTAAAACGCCCCCTCCGGAATGATGACGTAAACGTTCTGCATATCCGAAATGCGCTCGATCATGGCGAGCCGCCGCCGCGAAAAGCGCGCGACCATCTCTTCGACGGAGGCCTCCGGGGAGTTGAGCGCCTTCAACGTGGCGTACTGCGCGATGGAGTTGGGGTTGCTCGTGGCATGGCTCTGGAAGGAATCGATCGCTTTGGCGACGTCGGGCGGCGCGGCGAGATAGCCGATCCGCCAGCCCGTCATGGCGTACGTCTTGGAAACGCCGTTGACCGTGATCGTCATATCCTTGATTTTGGGAGAGCAGGCTGCAAAGGAAAAGGGCTTGGTGTTCCCGTAGACCAGCTTTTCGTAAATTTCGTCGGACAGGACGAAGATGCCCGCCTCCTCGCAGACCGCCGCAAGCGCGCGCACTTCCGCCTCGGAATAAACCGCGCCCGTGGGGTTGCAGGGGGAATTGAAGATGAAGAGCTTCGTCTTTTCCGTGATCGCGCCTTTCAGCTGTTCGGGCGTGATCTTGAATCCCGTTCTCTTGCTCGCCTTGACGATGACGGGGACCCCGCCGCAACATTTTACGACTTCGGGATAGGTGAGCCAGTAGGGCGCGGGGATGATGACTTCGTCCCCCTCGTCGAGCAGGGCGAAACAGGCGTTGAAGATGGAATGCTTCGCGCCGTTGGAAACGATGATCTGCGAGGGTTCGTATTCGAGCCCGTTATCGCGGCGGAATTTACTGCAAATCGCGCGGCGGAGCTCGATGAGCCCCGCGGAGGGCGTGTATTTGGTGTATCCCCTGTCCAGCGCGTCTTTCGCGGCTTCGACGATGTGCTCCGGGGTGGAAAAATCGGGTTCGCCCACGCCGAAGTTGACGACGTCCTCGCCCGCCGCCTTCATCGCCTTTGCCTTTGCGCTGATGGAAAGGGTGAGCGAGGGGGATATGGTGCTCATTCTCTTGGAAAGTCTGCCCGTCATAATGCCTTTTCTCCTCTGCTTTATTCGTTGCCCGACGAGAGCTGCGCTTCGCGGTCCGCACGGGCGAGCGCGTCGATCATCCCGTCGAGATCTCCCGCCAGAAAACTCTCCATTTCGTGCAGGCTCAGACCGATGCGGTGATCGGTAATCCTGCTCTGCGGGAAATTATAGGTGCGGATGCGCTCGCTGCGGTCCCCCGTCCCCACGAGGGATCTGCGGTTTTGCGCCTCCGCCGAATCGCGCGTTCTCCGATAATAGTCGTAGAGGCGCGCCTTCAAAACGCGGTATGCTTTTTCTTTGTTTTTGAGCTGGCTCCGCTCGTCCTGGCAGGTAACGACGATCCCCGTCGGGAAGTGGGTGAGGCGGATCGCCGTCTCCGTTTTGTTCACCTTCTGCCCCCCCGCGCCGGAGGAGCGGAAGAGGTCTACGCGGACGTCCTTTTCGTCGATCTCCACCTCGACGTCCTCCGCTTCGGGAAGCACCGCGACCGTCGCCGTGGAGGTATGGATGCGCCCCTGCGATTCCGTTTCGGGCACCCGTTGCACGCGATGGACCCCGCTCTCGTATTTGAGCCGTCCGTACGCCCCCTTCCCGCTGATGTTGACGATCGCTTCCTTCATGCCGCCGAGCTCCGTCTCGTTGAGGTCGACGACCTCCCATTTGAAACGGTGCCGCTCGCAATAGCTTTGATACATTCTGTATAAAACATAAGCAAAGAGCGCCGCCTCCTCGCCCCCCGCGCCTGCGCGGAGTTCGAGCGTGCAACCGCGCTCATCCCTGATGTCTTTGGGCAGGAGCAGGAGCCTCAGTTCCTCTTCAAGCCCTTCGAGCCGCTCTTTACAGGCATAGCCTTCTTCGAGGAGCAGCTCCTTCATCTCCCCCGTCTCCCTCTCCGCTTCCGCAAACGCGCCGTCCATTTCCCCCCTTACGGAGAGACATTCGGCGTATTTTTGCGCGATCTCTTCGATCTCCGCCCGCTCTTTGGAGAGCTTCGTCCATTCCTCCATATTGCCGAGGACGGCGGGATCGGAAAGTTTTTCGGTCAACGACAGGTATTTTTCATAGATCTCTTTTACTTTTTCGAGCATCGCCCTTTCTCCCGCAAAACAGCATTTTTCCGACGCCGCCGCTCAAAAGACGATCTTTACGACGCGCTCTTTCCCGCTGAGGTCCTTTACGACCATCGCGTAATCGCAACGGGAGAAAATTTTCAGGATGTCCCGCGCCTGGTCCTCCCCGCATTCGAGGATGAGCATGCCGCCCCGCACGATATAGCGGTTGATCTTGGCGGCGATACGGCGGTAAAAATCCAGCCCGTCCTCCCCGCCGTCCAGCGCGACGTGCGGTTCGAAATCGCGCACTTCGCGCTGTAACGACCCGATCTCCGCCGTTCTGACATAGGGCGGATTCGCCGTGATGAGGTTGAACTTTCCGCGGATGTTCTCGAAAAGATCGGACTTGACGAGGGTGACGTTGGCTTTGTTCTGCCGCACGTTGGTGCGCGCGACTTCCAGCGCGTCCTCCGAAATATCCGCCGCGACGACGGTGACGTTCTTATCCTTCGCCGCCTCGCACGCGACCGCCACCGCAATGGCGCCGCTCCCCGTGCACAGATCGAGCACCCTGTCGCCCTCGGAAAGGGCGGCGATCGCCTGCTGGACCAAAATTTCCGTTTCGGGACGGGGAATGAGCACCCGTTCGTCCACCTCGATGCGGTAACCGTAAAATTCGGTGTTTCCGATGATGTACCAGAGCGGTTTGCCCGTGAGCCGCTCCTCATAGAGGGCGAGGATCTGCCCGCATTCCTTCTGCGAGACGACCCGCTCTTTGGAAAGTTCGCTCCGCGGCACGCCCAACGTAAGGCTTAAAATCCATTCCGCGTCCGATTCGTCGATCTGCTTTTCCGCAAAGTGCTTCTTCATCATCTGCTGTAACTTCGACAGCTTCGTCTCGGTGACGAACGTCTTTTCGGGCGATTCGGGATCGGAGTCCATGTCCAGCACCTTTTCGAAGGCGAGAATGGCGCATTCGATCATCTCGTCCGTCGGCTCCCGCGTGGTGAGCTTTTGAAGAAGGTATCCGGGCGCTTTTAAGGGCAGAACGACGGGGCTCTGGATCTTGGAGAGCAATCGGAGCACTTCGTAAGACACCCCCGCGACGACGGGCAGAAACAGCAGCTTGATGAGGAATACCAAGAAGAAGTCGAGCCCGGCGATCCCCGTCTGGATGCGGCTCCCGATGAGCCAGCCGACGAGGGAGAAAAGCACGATGGAGATGATCATTACGATGAACAAAAAGGTCGTTCCGCAACGGTCGTGGAGACGGGAACAGCCCTTGACGTTCTCCACGGTGAGGGGCATTCCGTATTCGTAGCAGTTGATGGTCTTATGCTCCGCCCCGTGATAGCAATAGGTCTCGCGGAGAGATTTGAACAGCAGGGTGAACAGGATATAGCCGATAAAGATGATGAGGCGGTATCCCCCTTCGAGCAGATAGTACCAGATGCCGTGCATGGGGACGTAATCGGGCGCCGCCTTCGAGATCATGTTCGTAAACAGCTGCGGAAGAAACATAAAGAGCCCCAGCGCGATGACGACGCCGAGCATCGTGGCGATCGTCGTGACGATCTCCGAAACGCTGACTTTCCACTTTTCCGCCACCCACTTATTGAGCTTGGGGGGCGCCTCGTCCTCTACGATGGCGACCTCGGAGCTTCTTAAAAGCGCCTGCATCCCTCCGACAAGGGAGAGAATGAAGTTGACGACGCCGCGCACAAAGACAAAGCGCATCCATTTTTTCCGCGCTTCGGGGGGAGTGATGCGTTTCGCTTCCATCTGTAATTGTCCGTTGTCGTCGCGCACCACCGTCGCCATGCCGGTCTTTCCCCGCATCATCACGCCCTGTATGACCGCTTGACCGCCGATGTATGTGAAACAGGTCTTTTTCTTCATCCTCTACCGTCCGAAATTCCGAATCATAGCAAAACAGCCCCGTAAATTGAGGCTGACCTGCATTAAATGCCGTATCTTTTCTTGAACTTATCAACGCGACCGCCGGTATCCACGAGCTTCTGTCTGCCCGTGAAGAACGGATGGCATTTGCTGCAAATATCCACTTTCAAAACCTCGACGTCTTTCGTCGTCCCCGTCTTGAACGTCTCTCCGCAGGCGCACACCACCGTCACTTCATGATACTTGGGATGAATGTCTTTCTTCATGATGAAACCTCTCCTCCTATACTCGCGCACACGCTTTCCAAACGTACGCGCTATTCCCATTATAGCGTGTTTTTATTTCTTCGTCAACTGATTTTTTCCCGACAATCGCAAATTCTTGCTCCGCCGCGATAAAATTTTCCGTCTTCCGCCGAAAATGGCGCGACTTTTGAAAAACGCTTGCAAAACCGGGCAATGTGCGGTATAATATGAGAGAATATGGCGGAAACCATAATAAGGAGATTGTATGAACGTTTGGAAGCTGACCGCGGCGGGAAATCTCGTGAAAGGCGAAGAGGACGTTTCCCCGGAAGAGGGAAAACGGCGGGTGCGCGTGACCAAAGTGCTCGTAACCCCCGAAGACGCCCTCCTCTATAAGGGGCGCAACCGGGTGAAATATCCGCTCATCCCCGGACGGTTCGCCACGGGGATCATCGCCGACGAAGGAAGCGCGCTCTTCCCCAAGGGGGCGCGCGTGCTTCTCCACTCCTATCTCCCCGCGGAGGACTCCGGCACCGAGGCAAGATCGTTCACAGAGGACGATTTTCGCATCCTCGGCAAGACGGCGGACGGCTTTTTGCGCGACTTCGTGTTTGCGCGCGAGGAGGAGCTCACCCTGCTCCCCGATTCCGTAAACGACGAAAAGGCGCTCCTTTTATATCATCTCGCCCTCGCGCAGGCGACCGTGGATACGCTCGACGTGAAGCGCGGGGAGCATATCGCCGTCGTCGGCGGCAACATTTTGGGGCTCTTCGTCGCCCGCCTCCTCATCTACCGGCAGGCGGCGCCCGTGCTCATCGATTCCCGCAGGGACCGCCTGGATTTCGCGCGCGGAAGAGGGGTGTATTACACCTCCCTCACCGACGATTCCCTCATGGGGCTCGTCGGCACGGTGACGGGCGGACGGCTCGCCGACGGGGTGGTTTTCGTCACGGGCGCGGGTGAAAAGGACATGTCTCTCCCCGTCTCCGTCTGCGCGCCCGATAAGCATATCGCCTTCTGCGGCATGACTTCGGACCCCATTTCCCTCGATCTTGGGAGCGTCATCAAAAAACGGCTCACCGTTCACGGCGTTTCCGACGGGACGGAAAACCTCGAAATGGCAATCAACCTCGTCGCGAACAAGAGCATCGACCTCTCCGCGTTCCATTTCAGCGTGTTCTCCTCGGAAAAGCTCGTTCCCCTTCTCGATGAACTCGCCCGCGAGCCCGAACGCCCCGTCGATGAGATCTGCATCGTCAATTTGGTATAAATTTTTGCATACGTTCTTGCGTTTTGCGTACATATATGCTGCGCAGACATCTCGTGGGAAGATTGCTCCCTTGCGTGCTGTTTCTTCTCTTACTGACGGCGGCGGGGGTATTTCTCGCCGTAAAATTGCCTTCGGCGCTGGCGCCGATCGCGGCAGGCGAGCGCCTGCTTTCTCTTTGCGCCGCGCTCTTTGTTTTGCGCAAAGCGCCCGCCGAGAGCAGACCCTACCGCCTCTTTCTCTTGCTCGTCCCGTGGCTGGGCGCCGCGGTCTGCTTTTTTCTGCGCCCGAAGCGCCGCGTCCGCCCCTCTCCCGCCGCGCCCTTTTCCGACGGCACGGCAAACGCCGTCGCTTCCATCGCCGCCTGCGCGGGGTTTCAAAGCGGTTTTGCGGAGGACGTGTGCTATTTTTGCACCGGCAAGGAGATGAGCGAGCGCCTGTTTGCCGATCTGAATGCGGCAAAACGGGAAATTCTGCTCGATTACTACATTCTCTCGCATGGCAGATTTTTTGATACCGTTCTGCAAATTTTGGAACAAAAGGCGAAATGCGGGGTTGCGGTCGAACTCGTATGCGACGGGTTCGGCTCCGCGGGGCTTCCGCGGCGGTTGAAGGGGCAGCTCAAAGCGCGGGGGATCGAAATGCACGTTTTCCACCCCCTTTGCCCCATTCCCTTGGCGAAACTCAACGCGCGCGACCACCGGAAGCTCACCCTTATCGACCGCAGGATCGCCTACGTCGGCGGCGTGAATCTTGCCGACGAATACATCGGCGAGAAGATCCGCTTCGGGCACTGGAAGGACAGCGCGGTGCGCTTGGAAGGGGACGTCGCCGGAGAATTTGCCGCGCTCTTCGGAAAGGAAAGGAAGGCAGCTCCGAATCCTTCCCGCGGCGGCGTTTTATGCGTCCCCTTTGCCGACAACGCGGGCGCTTCCCTCTGCACGGGCGAAGAGATCTTTTTGCGGCTCATCGCCTCCGCACAGCGCAGGATCACCCTCTGCACCCCCTACCTCATCCCGACGGAGCGGCTGTTCTCGGCGCTGAAAAGTTCGGCGCGCGCGGGGGTGGACGTGCGGCTCCTGCTGCCCCATATTCCCGATAAAAAGACGGTGTTCCTTCTCTCCCGCGGGTATGCGCGGGAACTGATGGAGGCGGGCGTGCGAGTGCGGGAGTACGCGGCGGGATTTCTGCACGCGAAGAGCTTGACGGCGGACGGAAAATACGCCGCGATCGGCTCTTACAATCTCGACCGTCGAAGCCTCGGAACGCAGGCGGAATGCGGCGCGTTCTTTTCAGACGAAGCGCTCACCGCCGCCGTTGACCGCGATTTCGCCTCGCTCTGGGAGACCTCCGTCCCCGTGAAAAAAGCCTCTTTTTGGGAAAATCTCGTGCAAACGCTCCTCTTGCCGTTTGCGCCGTGGGTATAGACCGCATGATAAAACTGATCGCGACCGACCTCGACGGCACCCTTCTCGACGACGAAAAAAATTTGCCGGGAGAGGTGTTCGGGCTCATCGGACAACTGCATGAAAGAGGCATCCTCTTCGCGCCCGCCAGCGGACGGCAATACGCCAACTTAAAGCGGCTGTTTTTCCCCGTGTGGGAGAAACTGCTCTTCATCTGCGAGAACGGCGCGCTCGTCAAATACCGCGGAGAGACCCTCTACCTCGACCCCGTCCCCGAAGGGGAGATCGGGGAAGCGCTCTCACAGATCCGCGCCGTGCCCAAGATCTTCCCCATGCTCTGCGGGGAAAATTGCGCCTACATAGAGAGCGACGAAGAGCCGTTTTGCTCTTACGCCCGCCTTTCCTATACCAACTGCGAGCGGGTGGAGCGGCTTGAACAGGTCGTCGGCAGGGAAAAGATCTGCAAGATCGCGGTTTACGACGCTCTCCCCGCCGCGGAGCACTGCATGAAGTTGCTCCCGCAACGGCTGCCGCGGCTGCGCACCGCCATCTCCGGTTTCGACTGGTGCGACGTCTCCGCGCCGACCGCCGACAAGGGAAGGGCGATCGAGTTCCTCTGCGCGCATTTCGGGTTCGGCAGGGAGGAATGCGCCGCCTTCGGCGACCATATGAACGACTACGAGATGCTCCTCGCCTGCGGGCACGCCTTCGTCACCGAAAACGCTTACCCGCCCCTCAGATTACAGATCCCGCAGACCGTCCCCTCCAACAACGAGGGCGGCGTCCTCAAAAAAATCAAAGAAATTTTGGAGCAAGGTCTATGAAATATCTCATCGCTTCCGATATTCACGGTTCGGCGTACTATTGCCGCCTCTTGCAGAAGCGCGCCCGCGAGGAGGCGCCCGATAAGATCATTCTCCTGGGCGATCTTTTGTATCACGGCGCGCGCAATCCCCTTCCCCCCGAATATTCCACCCTCGGATGCGCGGAGATTTTGAACGGCATGAAGGAAGATCTTCTCTGCGTGAAGGGCAACTGCGACAGCGAGGTGGATACCCTCGTGCTCGAATTCCCCATCGGCGCAGATTATTGCATCCTTCCCCTCGAAAACGGCAGGACGGCGATTTTTACCCACGGGCACAACCTGCCCGCCCGCCTCAAAAAGGGGGACGTGCTCTTTAACGGACACTTCCACGTGCCCGCCTTCGAAGAGCGGGAAAACTGCACCTATGTAAACTGCGGTTCGGTATCGATCCCGAAGGAGAATTCCCCCCATTCCTATATGATCTTGGAGGGCGTAAACCTCTTGTGGAAGGACGTGGAGACGGGAGAAGTTTACAAACGCGCCGTATTATGAGAAAAGAAGAAAAAATTATCCGAAAATTTTTCGGCGATAGTATTGACTTTTTCCGCCGAAGCGTGTAGAATGATAGTATCAAAAATAAGGAGAAATGGTTATGGCTACATGGTTTAACAAGCAAAGCAGATTGATCCAGATCATTTTACTTTTGATCCCCGTCGTCAACTGGGTCGTGGAGATCCTCGTAAGATGGTCTGCCTTCCTTAAAACGAAGAGCCTGCTCACGTTGATCGTCGCCGTCCTCTGCACCTTCTTCGGGCTTGCGTTCGGCTGGATCGACCTCATCTGGTGCCTCCTCTTCAAACATCTCATCTTTGCAAATGCGTAAAAAAGAGCCCGCTCGGAGAGAGCGGGTTTTTTCTTCGTTCCGCCCTCTTTCCCCTTCGCGCCGCTCAGGAGTCTCCCGCGCGAAACGCGCGGGGGACAGCTTAAAAGCCTTCCCACCCGCCGCGCGAAAACACGGCAGGGAGGGCGCACCCGCAAAAAAATACAAAAAATCGCTTTAATCCGTTGACTTTTCCCCCGCGGGCGTGTAGAATAATAATGTACCAAAAATAAGGAGGCAAAATTATGAATTTCGACACTTGGTTCCACAGTCAAAACAAACTTTTGCAAATTATTTTGCTGATCATTCCGCTCATCGGCTGGATCGTAGACCTTCTCGTGCGTTGGTCCGCTTTCTTGAAGAAACAGACCCTCGTCAACCTCGTTATGGCGCTCGTGATCACCATTCTCGGCGGATTCTGGATCCTCACCATTCTCGACGCGATCATGATCGCGCTCAACAACAAGCTCTTCCTCGAAGAGTAAAAGACGCGCAAAAGGGCTCCCGCGGGGGAGCCCTTTTTTGTGCCGTAAAAATTACAGATCGAACGCGATCGCCGTAACGTCGTCGTCGAAGGCGCCGCAAAAGGAGAGAAGCGCCGCTTTCAGCCGCTCGATAAAGCGTTCGGCGTTTGCGCTCCGTTGCAAGATCCCCTCCACCCGTTCCAAACCGAACTGCTCGCCCCGATCGTTGCGGCTCTCGGTTACGCCGTCGGTGAGCAAAACGAGAATGTCGCCCCGCCGGTAGCCGATCGTGCGGTCCTCGTACCCGAAATCGGGCATCCAGTCGGAGATGGGTGGCGCGCTCATGACGATCTCGTCGATCCCCGTTTCGCTTTTGAGCAGAATGGGCGCGTTGTGCCCCGCCACGCAGTAGCGGATCTTCCGCTCCGCCTCCTCGATGCGCACCGCCGCCGCCGTAACGTAGGAGCGTTCGTCGAGATTCAGCTCGCCGAACTTGGAATTCAACCCCCTGATCGCCTTTGCGGGGGAAGGTTCGCTCCTGTCCCAGCCCGCCTTCACGAACGCGGAGAGCATCCCCGCGGAGATCCCTTTGCCCGAAACGTCGGCAAGGAGCCCCATCGTATCTCCCCCCTGCAAATAGACGTCGGGAAGGTCCCCGCCGATCTCGCGGCAGGGCTCGAACATGAAGGAATAGGGTGTGCCGCCGAAGGAAGTCGCGGGGGGCAGAAGGCGTTGCTGGATATCCTGCGCATGATACATCTCCCGCGCGATCTCCGTCTCATAGGAGCCGTCTACCACGCCGAGATAAAATTTTCCGAGCGGCTGTACCTTGATGCGGAGCGGGACGTTCTCCCCCTCGGCGTTGCGCAGAACGACCAGACGGAAGGCGAGCCCCTTGCCGTCGATCGCCTCGCGGAAGAGGGCGCGCATGGGGCAGAACTGACACTTTTCCGTCTTTCCGCAACCGCGTTCGGGGCAGCCGATCGCGTCTTTCAGGCTCCCTTTCCCGCGCGAGAGCGGAAAATAATCGCGGAAAGAGCGGCTCGCATAGCGCACCCTGAGATTTTTATCGACGACGATCGCCGCCGTCGGCAGGTTGTTGAGGATATTTTTATAGAGGTTCATCCATTCCCCCGATACATCTTCAATTTGTTATGAATACACTTTACGCGGAATTCCGACGTTTCGTAGAGCTCGCCGTCGTATTGCACCGTGAACGGGGGCGCAATTTCAAGCTCCGCTTCCTCGCACGAAACGTGGCGGGTGATGGGAAGGCTCAGCACCTTGCCCTGCATGAGCCGTATGAGCGCGCCGAGCAGTTTGTGGCGCTTGGGGCATTCCACATAAACGAGCTCCGCCTTTCCGTCGTCGAGAACGGCGGTCGGGCACATGCGGATGCCGCCGCCCAACTGTTTGCCGTTACAGACCGCCGCGATGAGGAAGTTCCCCTCTTCGCTCTTGCCGTTCGCCGTCACCTTCATCCTGATCCCGCGGAATTTTACGAGCGAGACGAGGAGGGAAAGAAAATATTTGCTCTTTGCGTGGAGATGTTTCATCCGCTCGCAACGGGTGAGAATGTCCACATCGATGCCGAGCCCCGCTATGTTGAGGCTGCGTCTGCCGTCGGAAAAGGCGAGATAGTCGGTATATTTCGGCTCCCCCTTCAAGAGGATGTCAAGCGCGTCGAGCCCGTGCGGGATCTTCGCCGTCTCCGCGAAGTCGTTGCCCGTCCCCGCGGGGATGAGGCCGAGCGTGCACCGTTCGGGATCGACCCCGCTCAATACGACGTTCAGCATCCCGTCGCCGCCGACCACGACGACGACCGCATCCTCTTCGGCGGAATATTTTGCGGCGAGGAGTTTGCTCTCCTCCTTATCCTTCGTCACCGAGAACACATACGGGATCTTTTCGCGGTCCAGCCGCTCCTTGATCTTCTCGTGCAGTTTTGCCTTTCTTCCCCTCAAAGGTTTTGCGATAAAGTAGTACATAAACCATCCTCTGTATGACTTTTCGGGTAACATTATACAACATTGCAAGGAGAATTGCAATTTGTTTTGAAAAATGCTATAATATTTTCGCGGGAATTCTTTGGAAGGCTCTCATTCCGGGGAATTTCCGCCCCCGAAAAGCAGATGCAAAAATATATTCCCGAAAATTTATTGAAGCTGGCAAGCGTCTGTCAACATTCCCTCTATATCGTAGGGGGGAGCGTGAGAGACTACCTTGCGGGAAAACTCCCCGGCAAAGACACCGACTGGGATCTTTGTTCCCCCATGCCCGAAGAGGAGCTCCTCTCCGCCGCCGAAGGTTGCGGCTTTTCGGTGAGCGCCGTTTACCGCAACACGGGCACCGTGAAGCTGGCGGACGCCGACGGCACGGGCTATGAGTTCACCCGCTTCCGCTCGGACAAATACGTCCGCGGCGAACACACCCCGCAGGAGATCTTTTTCACCGACGACATCGCGCTCGACGCGCGGCGGCGGGATTTTTGCGCCAACGCCGTGTATTACGACCTCAAAAGGGCGGAATTTTGCGACCCGTTGCACGGGATCGATGACATCCGCCGTAAGATCCTGCGCACGGTGGCGCCCGCCTCGAAGGTGTTCGGCGAGGACGGACTGCGGCTGATGCGGCTTGCGCGCATCGCCGCGCAGACGGGATTTTCCCCCGACGAAGAGTGCCTTGCGGGGGCAAGCGCGCACGCGGCGCTTATCCTCGACATCGTCCCCGAACGGGTCTTTACGGAGCTTACGCTCCTGCTTCTTTCGGGCAAAGAGAGCGGCGCGCCCGCCTATCGCGGGCTGTGCATTTTGCGCGACACGGGCGTTCTCGAAAAAATTCTGCCCGAACTCGCCCTCGGCAA
Organism: uncultured Clostridia bacterium; assembly: GCA_947632015.1. Lineage (GTDB taxonomy): Bacteria > Bacillota > Clostridia > Christensenellales > Borkfalkiaceae > Gallimonas. The sequence continues at coordinate 68,702 of CANRNP010000001.1, forward strand.
GGGCATGGAACAGCGGAAAGCCTTCCACGACTACGACGTTTTGGAGCATTCCCTCCGCTGCGCCATGTACGCGCCCGCAAATATCCGCTTCGCCGCGCTTTTGCACGACGTCGGCAAGCCCTTCTGCCTTCTGCGGGACGGCAATTACCACGCCCATGCCGAAGAGGGAGCGCGGATCGCCCGCGAGATCCTCACCCGCTTCAAGGCGCCCAAAAAGCTCGCCGAGGAGACCGCCGCGCTCGTCGGGCTCCACATGCGCGACTACGATTTGCGCATGCGCGAGGGGAAGCTCCGGCGGGAGCTTGTGGAAAATTATCCCCTGCTCGGCAAACTCTGCGCGCTCAAACAGGCGGATTATTCTGCCTGCAAAGACGACCTTTCCACCGCGCCCGTGCTCATAAAATGGCGTGACGTGATCGAAAAAATGCGACGCGAAGGGGTCCCGTTCACCCTTGCGGAGCTCGCCGTGGACGGGAACGATCTGCGCGAAGCGGGCGTGCCCCCGCAACAGATCGGCGCAACGCTTAAAAACCTGCTCTTCCGCTGTGCGCAGGACGGACGGCTCAACACGCGGGAAAAACTGCTCGATTCTTTGAAAGGAGGCTTACTATGACGGAAATTTTATGCGGCGTAGCCGCGGCTCTGAGCGCCGTTTGCGTTCTCTTGCTTTTGCTCGTTTTGCGGAAAACGGGGCGCGGCGGCGCGGACAGCGGGAACGCCGCCCTTTCCGAACAGCTCCGCCGCCTCGAACAGCGGACGGAAAACATCGCCTCCCTCGCCGAATTCAACGCGCGGACTGCCGAAAATCTCAGCCGCTCCACGGAGGCGCGCCTTTCCAACATCCAAAACCGCCTTACCGAGGACATCAAATATATCGTGGAGACGAACGCGCACAACCTCGAAACCATCCGACGCACCGTGGACGACAAGCTCACCGCTTCCCTCGACGGACGGCTCTCCGAGAGCTACGCCCGCATTTCGGAGCGGCTCGAAAAGATGTACGAGAGCGTCGGGGAGATGAAAACGCTCTCCGCGGGCGTCGCCGATATCAAACGGGTCTTTGCCAACGTAAAACTGCGCGGGACGTGGGGCGAGACCCAGCTCGAAACTCTCCTTTCACAAATGCTCGCCCCCGAACAGTATGCAAGGTCGGTAAAGCTCAACCCGCTCGACAACACGATGGTGGACTTCGCCATTCTCCTGCCCGCAAAGGACGGCGTGACCTATCTCCCCGTAGACAGCAAATTCCCCATGGAGGAATTCGAGCGGCTGTGCGACTGTTCGGAGCGCGCCGACCGCGAAGGGACGGAGCGCGCGCGGAAAAACCTCGAACGCGCCGTGAAATTGCAGGCGGATTCAATCGCAAAAAAATATATCCTGCCCCCCGTGACGACCGATTTTGCCGTCATGTATCTCCCTTCCGAGGCGCTCTACGCCGAAGTGCTCAAAATGACGGGGCTCTCCGACTATCTGCGCCTGCGCAGGATCAGCGTGAGCGGACCGACCAACTTCGCCGCGCTCCTCTCCACCTTGCAGACGGGCTTCCGCACGGCGGCGATCGAAAAGCGCTCCGGCGAGCTCATCCGCATGCTCGAACAGTTCCGCCTCGAATTCGCCCGCTTTGCCGAAGGGCTCGAAAAAACGAGGAAAAAATTGCAGGAAGCACAGGACGCGGTAGACGGCGCCGCAAAGCGGAGCGCCAACATCGAACGGGCGCTCGAAGGCTTCCGCGCCATCGCCCCGCCGCCCGACGGACAATGAAATTTTTCGAAAAAATCGGGTAAAAATGTTCAAACGCCCGAAAAACACGTTGACTTACGGACAAAAATATAGTAGAATATGAGAACAAACCTTGCGTGCCCTTTGCGGTACGCCGAATAGACCGGGAGGTGAAAAAATGCAAAAGTACGAAATGCTCATCATGCTCAACAGCGAGCTTGCGGATGAAGCGAGAGAGGCGGAGCTCGGAAAATATTCCAAGATCGTCTCCGACATGGGCGGCAGTGTCGAGTCCTTCGAAAAGTGGGGCGTAAAAAAACTTGCCTATCCCATCCGCTTCAAGACGGACGCATACTACGCTTTGATGACGTTTACGGCAAACGGCGCGGTTGTTGCCGAGCTTGACCGTATCGCAGGCATATCGAGCGAAGTTCTCCGCCGCATTATTACCAAAATCGACTGAGCGAGGCAGCTATGAACAAAGTTTTTCTCATCGGAAATCTTACCCGCGATCCCGAACTCACCGAGACGGCGGGCGGCGTAAGCGTTTGCCATTTTGCGATTGCCGTGAACCGTAGTTATACCGGTTCCGACGGTGAGCGGCAGACGGACTTTTTCAACGTGACCGCATGGCGCGGGCTTGCCGATACCGTTGCCCGTTACACCAAAAAAGGCAACAAGGTCGCGGTGAGCGGCAGCATCCAGATCCGTAATTATGAGGACAACCAGGGCGTGCGCCGCACCGCGGTAGACGTCATCGCACAGGACATCGAATTCCTTACCGCAAAAAACAGCGGATCGGGCGACGATTTTTACGACGCCCCCGCTTCTTCCGCGCCGGCTTCTGCGCCCGCAAAGAAGAAACCCGTGTTGCAGTCGTTCGACGACGACGGCGATATTCCGTTCTGAGAAACGGAGCCATTTCAATTTCATTTCAAGGAGACCATTATGGAAGAGATCGAAAAAGTAGAGACGGCGGAAGAAGCCGTTCCCGCAACCGAAGAAGCTCCCGCGGAGGAGATCGCGGAAGAGACCGCCGAAGAAGTTGCCGCAGAAGCGGCTCCCGAAGCGGCGGAAGAGAGAGAGGAGCGCGCGCCCCGCGAACGCGGCGAACGCCCCGCCAAGAAAGGATTCAAAAAGCAGAACTTTAAGAAGGTTTGCCTCTTCTGCCAGGAAAAGACGGCGAAGATCGACTATAAGGACACCGGGAAGCTCCGCAAATACGTTGCGGAAGGCGGCAAGATCTTGCCGCGCAGAATGACCGGCACCTGCGCCAAGCACCAGAGAGAGCTCGCGATCGCCATCAAACGTGCGCGTATCGCCGCCCTTCTCCCCTTCAAGGCAGACTGAATTCCCGTTGAAAAGAGCGCTCCCGTGCGGAGCGCTCTTTCTTTTTCCCACGGAAAAAGGGGACGGCAACGTCCCCTTTTTGAAATGGAAAGAATGCTTACTCCTCGTCGGAGAAGAGGAAGCCGCTGACCGTGACGCTCGCGTCGTGCTCGTTTGTGTCCCCGCCCATCGAATCGACAAAGATCAGAATGTTCTTCACCGCGCCCTGCGCCATCGCCTCGTTGTAGGTGATGACAAGCGTCACTTCTTCGCCCGCCGCAAGGGTGACTTTCGTGCCGCCCCACGTCGTGTCGGTGTAGAGCCCCGTGCCGCCCGTTGAGGTCGCCGAGACATTCGTGCAGTCGGTGCCACTGCCGGAGCCGTCGTTGTTGCTCGTATCTACCCGCGTCGTGCCCTGTACGTCCACACGGACGGTGACGGCGGTATCCTTGTTGTTCTTGATCGTGATCGTGAAGGTGTTCTTGCCCGCGGCAAGATCGGCGCAGGCGGCGGTCACGGGCTTATAGGTGTTGCCGAGCCCTTGATAGGCAAGCGTCCACGACTTGTTCTCTTCGCCCGCGGTCATGGTGTAGCCGCTGTTTGCCTCTGCGTTGAACGTAAGCGCGGCGGGCTCCCCTGCGGGAACGTCGGGCTGTTCGGGTTCTGCGGGCGTGTAGGTCCCCTCCCCCGTGAACGCCATTTCGGCAAGCGTTACGTCGCCGCTGTGCTTTGCGGTATCCGCGTTGATGCAGCTGTCGAAGTACATTTTGACGTTGGTGGGTCCCATCGAGGTGTCGTAAGTGACGGCGCAGACCGCCGTTTTGCCCGCCTCGATCTCGAACTTGGATCCGCCCCATTCGAGGTCGGTCCAAGCGTCCGCGCCGTCCTGCTTGGCGCTTTGGTTGCAAGCGACGATGTTGTTGCTGCCGTGCGCCGTTACGCTCTCGATGTCCACGCGGAAGGTGAGCTTTTCGGTGCCGTTATTCGTCACTTTTACGGTGAACACGTTTTTCGTGCGGGCGATCGCGGTGGCGTCCATCCAAAGGTTTTTATAGGTCTCGCCTGCAAGGTCCGCATAGACGACGCGGATGGTATTCGCCGCTTCGTCGGAGATGACGATATAATCGTCCGTATTGCCCGCAACCGCGAGCTTGGCGCCGTTCACGGTGACGCCCTTGTTATCCGCCGCGGGGAGATCGGGCGTTTCGCCGCCCTCGCCCTCGCCGCCTTTCGTGAATTTGAGCTCGGAGACGTGGAGGTTGCCCGCGTGCGTTGCCGTATCGCCCCACTTGGAAGTATCGGGCATGAGCTGGATCCTGTCCACGGCGCCCTCGAACTTGATGACGCATTCCGCTTCCGCGCCCGCGGGAATGGTGAAGAAGGACCCGCCGTTTGTAAGGTTGGTCTCTACGGTCACGCCGTTCATCGTAGCGGAGACGTTGACGTCCGAATTCTTCGTGTAGCCGCTCGCCGCGTTCTCCGCGTCCTTTTCGTTGTTGATGAGGCTGATACGGAGATACACTTCCGCCTCGCCGTTGTTCTTGATCTTGAAGTGGGCGAGATCGGTGCCTGCCGCGGCGGCGGGAGCGGGCATTTCAACGTTCGTATAAGTTGCGCCCTGCGCCGCCGTATAAGTGATGTCTGCCGACAATTTGTCCTCGGAGAGGACGACGGTGAAGGGATCGCTGTCCGCAAAGCCGAGCTGTTGCGCCTCTACCGCGCCCCATTCGATCACGTCGGTCTTGGGAGGCTGCGTGCCCTCGCCCGCGAATTTGAGCCCGGAGACGGTGATACTGCCGCTGCTCTTATCTGCCTTGTTCGTGGCGGAATCGATCATGAGCTGGATCTCCGCCGCCACGCCGACATATTTGACTTCGCAGACCGCCGTCTTGCCCGCTTCAATCACGAAGAAGGAGCCGCCGTAGACGAGATCGGTATTGACCTTCTCGCCGTCCTGCGACGCCGCGGCGTTGATCGCCTTGTTCTGGGCGTCCTGCACGTTGACGCGGAGATTGACGGGCTTGGAGCCGTTGTTTTTGACGGTGAGCTGTGCAAACCCGTGCCCCGCCGCCGCAACCGCGACGTTCGTGCCGATGTTGTGGTAGCTGTTGCCCGCGACGTCCGTATAGGTGATGTCCGCCGACTTCTTGTCGCCCGACAGCGTAACTTTATATTCTTCGGCGTCGGCAAAGGTGAGCTCTGCCGCCGTCTCTTTGTCCCAGTCGCCCTCATAGGCGTCGCCCTTTGCGGGAGCGTAAGGATCGCCCGTGGGAGGAGCCTGCCTCTTTGCCGACGTCTTGACCCACTGGTAGTCGGCGGTCTTTCCGTCGGGACCCGAAAATCTGCCCATCCAGTCTTCCGCGGTATTTTCGCCCGTGCCGGGCGCGCCCGCCCAGTAGTTCATGAGGATGCGTCCCGCCGTCTTGGGGAAGGATTCGCCCGCCTTGACGTTCTCTTTGTTGACGCGGTAAACGGGCTTGCCATCCACGAACCAGGTGATATAGTTCTCCGCCCAACGGAAGCCGTAATTGTGGAATTCCTCGCTCGCGTTAAAGCCGAGGTCGTACATGTGCTCGTGCCCGCCCGTGCCGTTCGCAAAATAATTGAACTGCACTTTGGTAGTGTCTTTGCCGAGGAATTCGATATCGATCTCGTCCCACGGGTTCTGCGTGCCGTCGGGCCAGACGTCGTAGTTGCCCGTGCAGACGAAGAAGGTGGACGCCGTCCCCACGGAAGTGGAGGGCTTCATCCTTACCTCATAGTCGCCGTAGCCGTAGTAGTACGCCGTGCGCGCCTCGCCGCCGAGCCATTGCGTGCGCTCTTCGAGAGACCCTGCGGAATTCTCCGCTAAGCCGAGGTGCATCTGCCCGTCCGAATAGGTGAGCTGGGAGCCGTCCCACTGCGTGTTGAACACTCCGCCGTTCGTGTAGCCCGCGGACGCAAAGAGCACCTTGCTGCCGGGATCGCCCGCGGAAAAGTCCGCCAGATAATCCCCTTGCGGCGCGGCGTCGGTCAAGCCTTTTTCCACGCCTCCGCCGCCGCATCCCGCGAGCGTGCTCAACCCGAGCGCCGCCGCGCAGAAAAGCGCGATCGCCTTTTTTGCCTTCATATTGTTTCCTCCTTCCTTGTTCTTTGTTCTATTGCTCCGCCGCATAGGGCGAGTAGCCGATCCATTCATAGCTTGCGCAAACGGGGAGAAGTTCTTCCTCGAATTTTCCGCTCCAACCGTCGTTTCCCCTGCAATTCCACACGTTCATCATGATCTGCGCGGACGCCGAGGGGATATTCTCCCGCGCCGTGTGCACCGCCTTGCCGTCTACATACCAGGTGATGCTCTCCGGAAGCCAGAGAAAGGCGTATTCGTGGAATTCCGCCGCGCCGTCGAAGCCGAGCGCATACACGAATTCGTGCCCGCCGCTTCCCCTCGTGTAATAGTTGAACTGGATCTCCTCCGTGTTCTTCCCCAAAAATTCGATGTCGATCTCGTCCCACGGGTTCCCCGTATAGGTGAAGAAGGAGGAGATGACGCCGGGGCAGTTTGCCGCCTTCATGGAGACGGAGTAAAATCCGTAAGAATAGAAAGCGGAAGAGCGGTATTCCGCCCCGCCGAAACCGTTCTGCGCCTCTGTGAGGAAGAGCTGCATCGCGCCGTCCCCGAAGCGGATGTTTTCGGGAAGAAAGACGCAGCCGAAGGGTTCGCCGTTGCGCCCCGTCCTCTTTTGGAAGAGGGGAGATCCCCCTTGTGAAAATACCGCGATCTTCTCTTCTCCGCCGTAAAGCGAAAAGAAGCGTTGCCGTTCTCCGTTCCCCCTTGCGGGGCGCAGGCGCAGGGAAAGAGAAAAAGCAATGCCGCGGCGGATAAAATTCGGCGCAACTTCATAGACAGCCTCCCGCGAACCCTTTTCTTCCGCTTTGCTCCGTCAACATTTTCCGTCAACATTTTATAAACAAAAGACGCTCCGGTCAAGGAGCGTTTCTCAAATTGCATTATTTTTACACCGATTGTCGGTTCCCGAAGATGATGTTGAGATGAAATACATCCCCCTTGACGTACGCGGAGAGCTCTCCGCCGTATTTGCGCGCGATGAGCCTGAGCGAACGCATGCCGAAGCCGTGATGCTCCCTGTCCCCTTTCGTCGTGACGGGAAGCCCTTCGGAAAACTCCAACTCGCCGTCGAAATAGTTCTCTTCCTGCACGAGGAGCATGCTTCCCTTCTGCTTGACGACGAGGTCGATGATCCTGCGCTCCGGCTGCGCGATCTTTTTGACGGCTTCGAGGGCGTTGTCGATGAGGTTCCCGAAGAGGCAATAGAGGTCCCCTTCCTCGATGAAACCGAGTTTTCCGCCGTCGATCATGCAGGAGATGTTGATGTTGTTCTGTTCGCAGTAGAGGCTCTTTTCGGTGAGGAGGACGTCGAGGAGCGGACTGCCCGTCTCGATGCGGGAATCGTAGATCGAGACGTCCTTGCGGATGTCTTCGAGCACGGGGACCTCGGAGGCGAGCATGCCGAGCCTGTAACGGATGTCGTGGCACTTGATATTGATGAGGTCGATCGTATCTTTGGAGATGTGGTATTGCCGTTCGCTCTGGCGGATGGCGTGTTTGAGATAGTCTACCTCGCGGCTGAGCTCCCGCTCTTCGAGCGTCTTATAAGAGAGCAGGAACACGATGAAACAGCACACCGCCGAAAAGGCGTTGCCCGTCTCCCGCAGGACGACAAAGACGGGATCGGAAAACCTGTTCTCCCGCTCCACGCAGAGGCGGGAAAAGTAGACGTCCTCGAAGGAGCACAGAATGATCGTGACGGCGAGGGCGGACACGGCGAAGGCGAGCATGCGGCTGTCGAGATTGCAGGTGACGAGCCGCCCCGCCACGCGGCGCAAAAAGAGAAAATATTCCGTAGCGGCGCAGAAAAGAAGGAAGGAATAGTAGACGAGACGGTAAAAGAGGCTGAAATGGTCCCCCCAGCCGTCGAAAAGGCGCAAAGATTCCCCCGCGGTCCAGAAGAGGAGAAAGAGCTTGTAGGCGAGGTTCTGCGCCGCATAGGCGAGCGTAGCGCAGAAAAGGACGGTGAAAAAGGGTTCTTCGAAGCACCATGCGCAAAGCAGGGTAAAGAGGACGAAGAGGACGAGATAGACGGCAATCCTGCCGAAAACGTTCTCCCCGAAGGCGGAATAGAACCACGCGGCAAAAAAACCTGCCGCAAAGAGGGCGGCAAGGGAGAGCGGGAGCCGCCAGACGAACCCCCCGCGCCGTTTGAGCTTTTTGAGGAGCATCGCCGAAAAGAGAATGAGCTCCAAGAGAAATTCGGCGATGATCATGCCAAAGACGCGCAAAACTTCAATCATGTTTTTCCTCCGCGCCCGCATACCAGCCCGCGAGCGCCGAGAGGAAGGCGTTCCTGCGCGGACGGCTGATCATGAGAGTATCGCTCCCCACCTGCACGGCGTACCCCTTTACGCTCACGATGAACTTCGGGTTGACGAGATAGCATTGATTGCAACGGAGAAACCCAAACTTTTTGAGCTCGTTCTCCACTTTGTAAAGGACGCCCGTCATTTCGACGACGCCGTCCACGAGATGGTAATAGAGGCGGTGGCGGACGATCTCCACATACATGAGCTTGTCCGTCGAAATGCGGCAGAGCCCGTCGGCTGTGTTGACCGTGACCGCCTGCTCCTCGTGCATGACGTACACGTCGAGCGCTTTTCTGAATTTGAGCGCGAAATCGAAATAGGAGACGGGTTTGAGAAGGTAGGCGACCGCGTCTACCTCGTACCCCTTCTGCGCGTACTGCATGAGGTTCGTGATGAAGATGATGGAGACTGTTTTATCGACGGCGCGAAGGTCCACCGCGGCGCTCATGCCGTCGCGGCGGGGCATCTGGATGTCCATGAATACGACGCTGTAAATCGCCTGATAGCCGTCGAGAAAATCGAGCGCGTCGCGGAAACGGTCGACATGAAATTCCTGCCCGTTGAGCCTCGCATATTCCGCGATGTGGTTTTTAAGAACTTCGGCGGCGCTGTCCTCGTCCTCAACGATCGCAATATTCCTCATAAAACAACCCCCATCCGTATTGTAACAGATGGGGGCTGGATTGTCAATATGAAAGAATTGAGCGCACCTAATTTTTGTTCTCTTCCCCGCCTTCCGCCTCCTTTTGAGGAGCGGACGCCTTTTTATTTTTCACCACAGTTCTTACGAGGAAGTACCCCATGACGGCGACGCCCGCCGCAAGGGCAAGTTCGACGAGGACGACATACCAGATCCAGGTAAGGTCGTAGGTGGCGCCGCGGTCGACGTCGATCTCCGCGGAGGGATCGAACGCGGCTTCGGCGTTGAAGGTATCGACGAGCGTCCAAAGGACGTCGTGCGCGACGTGTTCGGACATTTTCGCCGCGATCGGATTGTTTTTGAGGGGATCGAACGCGGGCGCGGTGAGCCCGTTGGTGAGCCAGATGTCGTTGCCCGCCCAAATGCCGCGATAGGGCGGCATGTACGTCTCTTCGGAGTTCATCCAGTCGGTGACGATCGTGCCTTGGAAGCCCCATTCGCCGCGGGCGATCTCGGTGACGAGGGCGCGGTTCGCGCCCGTCCACACTCTGCCGAGGCGGTTCATCGCCGTCATGAGCGCGTTCCCGCCCCCCTCTTTGATCATGATCTCGAACGGGCGGAGATAGATCTCGCGGAGGGTCTGCTCGGTGAGGAATGTGAAGAGCCCTTCGCGGTTATACTCGCTGTCGTTGACGGCGAAGTGCTTGACGTAGGAATAGACGCCCATATCCTTCGCGCCGCGCACGGTGCCCGCGCAGATCGTGCCCGAAAGAAGGCTGTCCTCGCTGTAATATTCGCCGTTCCTGCCGCCGAAGGGATTGCGGTGCAGATTTGCGCCGGGGGCGTACCAGCCGCGGAGACCGTCCATCGATCTGCGCTCCCTGCCCACGCTTCGGCCGAACGCAAGCGCGATGTCCTCCTGCCATGTCTGCGCCAGCATCGTGGCGCTCGGATACGCCATGAAGGTGCACGTCGTGCCGTTACCGCCCGTGACGCGGGTGTTGAAACCGAGGGGACCGTCGAGATCGACATACTGCACCTTGCCGATGCTCTCGATCGCCGCTGTCTTGAAATAGCCGTCCTTGACGAGGTTGAAGAGCTCTTCGTCCGTGATGTTGGCGATGAGCCTGCTCCAAATGCCGTCGTCGTAAGTTTTCGTGCCGAGCGCGTCGGAGAACTTGGCGCCGTTGGGCTCCCGCGTGCGCGATGCGTTCGTATCCCCCGTATAGGCGAGCTGTTCCTGCGTCGGCGCGACCTGCTTGGCGACGCTCTCCGCCTCCGCCGTCCTGTTGCGCGGCGACAAGATCTTTTGGGGATAGGTCCCCGCAAAATCGCTGCGGGAAAGGTATTTGACGGGCGTCTCCTCGTGGGAGCCGTCGAGGTCGGACAGATCGACGGTCAGATCGTTCCCCTTGCCGTCCGCGTTGGTGAAGCGGTTCTCCACCGCGTTGCCCGTTACGGCGTCGTCGTTGTAGAGGATCTCCTGCGCGGTATAGGAAAACACGGTATCCTCGCTCTTGATCTCGTGCGCATTCTTCATGAGCATGATCTTGTATGTGCCCGCGTCGAGCTCGTAGCCCGTGTGACCGTTCCCGTTCTGATCGTAACAGTCGTAAGACGCCATGTTCCGCACGGGAAGTTCGAGGGTGACCGTCTCGCTCTCCTGCGGCGCGAGCACCTTCGTCTTTGCAAAGGCGCCGAGGACCACCGAGGACTTCTCGACCCCGCCCTTGATATAGGGCGCCGAATAGTAGAGCTCAACGACGTCCGCGCCGGGATAGCCGCCCTCGGCGGCGAGGTTCTTGACCTCGACGGTAAAGACGAGGGTATCGTCCATTTGAAGTTCGCCCTCTCTCTTCTCCGCCGTGCCGACCTTGACGTCCTTTACTTCCCAGCTGAAATCGGTGTAGGAGAGCCCGTACCCGAAGGGCCATTGCACGACGCCTTCGTAGCCCGTGCCGTATTCGTTTTGCACGCCGTTCCAAAAGCCCTCTTCGTCCGCCGTTTCAAACCATTTATAGCCGACGTAAATGCCTTCGGAATAGTCTACATAGGCGCGGTAGCGGCTGTCCTCGTTCTTGCAATTTGCGTAGATCGTGCCCGCGCCTGCCTCGCCTGCGCCCTTGTTGCCCTGATTGACGGCGGAGGGCGTCGTGCCGAGGATGTCGTAGGCGTAAGTATCCACCGTTCTTCCGGAGGGAGAGACTTTCACCCGCTCCGTTTTCACGCTGCCGTCCGCGTTCTTTTCGTAGACCGCAACGCCGTCCGCGTCGTACTTGGGTTCGCCGTTTTGCGTGCGCGCGGGGACGGGTTCGTCCTTATAGCCGCGGAGGACGTTGATCAGCCCTCTCACCCCCGTGAGCCCCGTGATCCCGACGAGGAGCGCCCCGTCGATCTTGTCGTCGTCGAGGAAGCCCGTCTCCATCGTGTTGGCGGTGTTGAGAATGACGATGACCTTCTCGCACAGCTCCGTCGCGGCGGCGATCATGTCCTCTTCCTCGGTGGAAAGTTCGAGATAGTGGCGGGTGTCGTCGGTGATCTTCTCGTTGCTGCCCGCGGTTTTCTGCTTGACCTGCCTCAGTTCGAGGTCCTTGCTCTCGCTCCCCGTCCGCCCGATCACGACGAGACCGACCTTCGAAAAGCTCCTCACGCTGTCTCCGAGCGCGAGATACTGCTGTTTGGAGGGCTCGCGCAAAACGAAGATCTCCTCGCTCCCGAACTGGACGCCGCCGCGGTATTCGAGGTAGTCCTGGTCGCCGTACGTCTTGCTGTGCGCCGTGTAATAATTTTTATAGAGGTCGTAAAGGTCCTGGTTGTAGGCGATGCCCGCCTCTTCGAGGGCGGGGAAAAACTTGATCTTGGGAAGATCGGTGTTCGCATAGCCCGAACCGAACGCCATCGTCATCCAGTCGTATGCCGCCCAGCCGAATACGTTGACCTTTTGAAGTTCCTCTTCCGAGAGGGGAAGCGCCGCCTTGCCGCTCCCGTCCTTGTTGTTTTTGAGGAGTACGGTGCCCTCCTCCACAATGTCCTCGCAGAGCGCCTCTCCGTCCGCCAGCACCGCCGCGTCCACCGACTGCGAACGGCCGTGCAAAAAGAGACTGATGTCCTCCCAGAACATCGACGCCGCGATGACGAGCGCGAGCATGATCGCGATCACCGCCGTGATGCAGGGCGAAAAGATCGCGATCGCCTTTTTTGTTGACATAGCTTTCTTTGCCATTTTGATCCTCCCTTATCGTTCTGCCACGGATTATACCTTTTTTTCGCGCGCTTTTCAATCCCCGGCGCCTAATCTGTTTTTTCGTTTCACAAATTGCAAAAAGCGGGCATGCGTCCGCTACGGATGACCGATCCCGCCGGGCGGGGGCGCCTGCGCGGGGCTTTCCTCCGGCAGCTTGTTCTCCCCAAGAAGGGCGGCGGGCTTGATGGCGCCGCTTCCGAATTTATCGCGGATCCTGTCGAGCGCGCCCTCCACCCTCCGCTGTCTATCGTCGGGGCGGAAGAGCGAGAGCTGTCTGGGCTCGTTCACGCTCTCCAAATGGATGGCGCCGATCGTGAGCGAACGGATGGGTTTTTTCCAGCCGTATCTCGTTTTCAGGATCTCTTTCCCCGCTTTGGAGAGATCGGCGGCGCACTGCGTGGGCTCGCGCAGAAGCTGTTGCCACGATTCGGACATGAGGTCGCGATCGCGCACCGTCACCTGCACCCCCCGCGCCTGCAAGCCGAGACTGCGGAGCTTTTGCCCGATCTCCTGCGTGAGCGCGATGAGCACGACGTTCGCCTCCTCGATGTTTTCGAGATCGGCAACGCAGGTAACGCCGTGCCCCACCGATTTTACCTGCTCCTCTTCCCCGATGCGCAGAACGGGGGAATCGTCTTGCCCGTTGGCGTATTTCCACAACATTTCGCCGTTCTTTCCGAGCCGGCGCACGATCGCGCTTTTTGAGGCGTTTGCCAGATCGCCGATCGTAAAAATGCCGAGCGTTTTGAGTTTTTCGGTCGTCGCGCGCCCGCAGAAGAGAAGGTCGGAGCAGGGCAATTTCCACACCGTCTGCTTAAAATCGGCGCGGGTAATTTCCGTGACCGCGTCCGGTTTTTTCATATCCGACCCAAGTTTTGCGAACACTTTGTTGAAGGAGACCCCCACGCTGACCGTGATGCCGATCTCCGCTTTTACCGCGGCGCGGATCTCCTCGGCGATCGCGCGCGGCGACGGACGGCAGCCCGTAACGTCGAGCCAGCATTCGTCCAGCCCGTACGCTTCCACGCGGTCGGTATAGCGCTCGTATATCCCGCGCAGGCGGCGGGAGAACTTTTCGTAAATTTCATGGTGGGGCGGCACGAGAACGAGTTCGGGGCAGAGCCGCTTCGCCTCACGGTTGGTCATGCCCGTCTTTACCCCCGCCCGCTTGGCGAGCTCGGATTTCGCCAGCACGATGCCGTGACGGTTTTCCGCCGCGCCGCAAACCGCCACCGCGAGCCCTTTGAGCTCCGGATGAAGAACCGCCTCGACCGAGGCATAAAACGCATTCGCGTCGCTGTGAAGGATCGCCCTGTCCATACCCTCATTATAGAACATTTGTTCATGGCTGTCAAGCGGATACGGAACGGAAGGCTTGACAAATTCTTCCGTCCGTGTTATTCTTTTTTCATGAAACGGTTGAACGTCGGCATTTTCGCGCACATCGACGCGGGCAAGACCACTCTCACGGAGCGCCTTTTATACGAGGCGGGCGTTTTACGCGCGCTCGGAAGCGTAGACGACGGCACGGGATTTACCGACTTCCTCGAAGTGGAGAGAAGGAGAGGGATCTCCGTGCGGGACGCCACGGTCACCTTCTCCTACCGGGATACGGAGATCAATCTCATCGATACGCCGGGGCACGCCGATTTCTTCGGGGAAACGGAGCTCGCCCTCTCCGCCGTGGACGTAGCGGTGCTCGCGATCGCCGCGCGCGAAGGGATCGAGGCGCAGACGGAGCTCCTTTTAGAAGCGATCGCGCGGCGGAACCTTCCGCTCGTTGTGTTCGTCAACAAGTGCGATCTCGGCGTTTCCCGCGAGACGTTGCTCCCGCCGCTCAAAAAGGCCGTGCCGTGCGAACTCCTCGAATGGGACGCGCCCGACTTTACCGAAAACGCGGTTTTCGCCCTCGGCGACGAGGCTCTGCTCGACGAATATCTCTCGGACGCTCTGACGGAGAGCACGCTTACAAAAAGTCTGCGCGCGGCATGCTCCGCGGGAAAGATCGCGCCCGTCCTCTTCGGCAGCGCGAAAACGGGCGAAGGCGTCCGCGCGCTTCTCGACGCGCTGTGCGATCTCTTCGAATTTTCCGCCCCCGCCGCCCCTTTTTCCGCCTTCGTCTATCAGGTGGAACACCGCAAAAACCTCGGAAAAGCGGCACACGTCCGCGTGTTTTCGGGAAAACTCTCCGTCCGAGACGACTGCTTCGACCGCAGAACGCAGAGCTCTTTCAAAGTTGCGCAGATCAAGCGGATCAAGGGAGAAAAATACGTTGACGTGACCGAACTTTCCGCGGGGGAGACGGGCGCCGTGTTCGGACTTGACGGCGCGGCGGCGGGCGATCTGCTCGGAGAAGCGCCCGCCGCCGCCCCCATCCTTCGCTTTACCCCCTATCTCCGCGTGAAGGTAACGCCGCCCGATGGGAAGTTGCAGGAGCTTAAAAGCGCCCTCGAAGAGCTCTCGGACGAATTCCCCATGCTCTCCCTCGAATGGCGGAAGGAAAAGCGGGAGCTCACCGTCGCCGTTTCGGGGAAAGTGCAGGCGGAGATCTTGCAAGAGACGCTCATGACCCGTTTCGGGATCGACGCCGCGCTCGGCGAACCCTCGGTGATCTACCGCGAGACGCCCGCAAAAGCCGCCTACGGCTTCGAGGCGTACACCATGCCGAAACCCTGCTGGGCGGTGGTGAAGTTCTTCATCGAGCCCCTTCCGCGCGGCAGCGGCTTTCTCTATGAGAGCGTCGCCTCGGAAAAGCGCATCGCCTACCGCTATCAGGAACATGTAAAAACGGCGGTGCGGCAGACGCTCGAACAGGGGTTGAAGGGCTGGCAGGTGACCGATTTGAAGGTGACTCTCGTAGACGGGGAGCACCATGTACAGCACACCCATCCGCTCGACTTCTTTACGGCGACGCCGATGGGCGTTATGGACGGATTGAGAAATTGCGGGACGATCCTCCTCGAACCGGTGCTGGAAGTGCGGATCTGCGCGCCCGAAAAGGCGCTCGGAAAAGTGACGGGCGAGCTCGCTTCGCGGCGGGCAAAACTGCGGGAACCCTCCTTCGAAGGCGGAAAATTCACCCTCTCCGCGCAGATCCCCGCCGAAGAGACCTTCGACTTGCAGGAGACGGTCTCCTCGCTGACGGGCGGGCGGGGCGCCTATTCGGCGCAACTGCTCGGCTACTTCCCCTGCCCCGAAGGACACGGAAAGGCGCGCGAACGGGCGGGGGTGGACCCCCTCGACCGCTCCCTCTGGATCTTGCATTGCAGGGGCGCCTATCAATGAGAAACGCGGCTAAAACAGCGGCGGCGCCGATCTTTCCGATCGGCGCCGCCGCTTTCTCTAAAAGATATCCCGTTCGACGGGGGTATAGAACAGCTTTTCGATCTCGCTCTGCCGTTTGCTCTGCGCAAGGATCCACATGAGCTTCGCAACGGCGCATTCGAGGGTCATGTTGCGGGCTTCGAGCACCCTGCCGCACTCCATGAGCCGCCTTCCGACCTCGTAACTTTCGAGCGCGCTCCCCTCCCGCTCCACCTGCGTTGAGACGACGACCGTCTTTCCGCGGGCGAGGAAATCCTTCAAACGGAGGAAAAATTCGTCGTTCGCATAGTTGGGAAGCCCGCCCGAACCGAACGTTTCGAGGATGAGCCCGTCGCAATGCCCGCTGAGATAATCGAAGATCCCCGCGTCGAGCCCCGGAAACATTTTCAGCACGAAAATTCTGTGGTCGAGCGAACGGTAAAAGCGCGGCGCGCCCTCCTTCTTCTCCTCGGCGATGTAGTAGACGGGCTTGCCGTCCCTGAGCACCGCGACTTCGGGGAAGTCCACACTCGAAAAGGCGTTGTAACTGCGGGTGCGCGTTTTTTTTGCGCGGGTGCCTAAGATGACATTTCCGTCGAACACCACTTTCACCCCTGCGGCGCCGTCGTCGGCGCAATACGCGAAGGCGTCCGCTAAATTTCTCCTCGCGTCCGTATCTCTCAGATAGACCGACTTCTGCGACCCCGTGAGCACGATGGGCTTAAAACTGCCCTGTATGAGATAGCTCAGTGCCGCCGCGGTATATGCCATCGTATCGGTGCCGTGCGTAACGACAAACCCGTCGTAAGCGGCGTAATTCTCCTCCACGATCTGCGCGAGCTTCAACCAGTGGGTGTAATAGATGTTCGTGCTGTCCAGATTGAAGGGCTGCATCTCGGTCACGTCGCAAAAGCGGGCGATCTCAGGCACGCACGCCAAAAGTTCGCTCGAAGTGAGCGCGGGAGCAAGCCCCGCCCCGCTGTTTTTGGAGGCGATGGTGCCTCCCGTGGCGATCATCAATATCTTTTTCAACGAAGTCTCTCCATCAGTCTGAGGCAAATTCCTTGGGCGACGCCCTCAGGGCTCCCCTCCCCCCGCAAGAGCGCATAGAGCGCGCGGAATATCTCCTCTCCCCCTTCTCCCGAAAGGAGCACCCCGCCACGGGCGTTTGCGATTTCTTCGTAAACGTTTTCCGCTTCGGGGGAGAGCGTCTTTTCGATCGCCGCAAGCGGCACTTCCCGCACCGTCCGCGCCCAAAACAGCTTGCCGTAGGGGGTGTAATGCTTTTCGTCGTAGCGGACGCCGCCGAATTCGAGCAGTTCGGCGTCGCCAAAGACGAGCTTCCGCGCGCCGAGCTTTGCCGTTACCCGCTTGATGAGGCGGATGTCGTAAGGGGCGTCTTTTTCCTCCGCGGAGAGCAATCTCTCCACCCGCGCCGCCTGCAAGCGGTCGTGCGCGCCCACGGGCGCGAGCACCCGCTCTCCGAGGGATAAGGGGAGCTCGGTCAGATACCAGTAAACTCTGCCGGCAAGATTTTCATCCGCGGTGAAGCGGAGCGCCGCAAAGCCGTGTTTCATCCGCCGATCCCTTCTGCGCCGAGGGACACCGAAAGAACGTCCCCGATCTGCCGCCGCACGAACTGCCGATATTGCTTGCTCTTGGATTCGAACAGAATGTAGAGCCTGCCCTCTTGCACGAAGATCTCCTCGCTCATACAGGGCATTCCGAACGTGGAGTTAAGATCGCTCTCCCCTAAGATATAGAGCGGTACGCCTTCGAATTGCCCCGAAGGTTCGCCGAGCGGGCGATAAAACCAGAGCCTCGAATCGGGCAACCCGTAGGAGGTGGAGAGGACGATGCCTCCCTCCCACACGGCAAACCCCTGCACCTGCTCGCGCACCGAGATCGCGTATTCGGGCGTTTCGCTCGCGACCCCGCCCGCCGCGCTCTCATCCGCACGGTAGGCATAGACGATCCCGAAGTTCGTCTCCCCGTCCGCGACGGCGATATGATGGCTTTGGTCGGTCTCGTAATTGCCGGGGCGGTAGAATTCCCCCGCGTACAGCATCCCGTCATAGAAATAGCAATAGGCGACGCTGCGGAAGCCTTTGACCGTAAACCCGTCCTTCAACGCCACCGCGGCGCCGTTTTCCGCCGAGAGCGCCTCCGCAAGCGGGAAGCGCACGAGCCGTTTCCCGCTCGCCACGACGAGATAGTTCCCCGTGCACGTGATCCCGCCGAAATGGGTATCGACGTCCTTTGATCCGTCCTTCAAAGTGACGTACTTGGGGGAGTTCTCTCCGCCGAAAAGGTACACGCGGGAGGGCTCGCCCTTGATGTAGCCGCTCATGGCGAACCGGTAGCCGCTGTCCAGCGGCAGGGGGCACAGCCCCTGCGGAGAAATGCCGTCGGAAAGACCGGGGATCTCCCCTTCCTTTTGCACCGCGGCGTCGAATTCGGGATAGCGGGCGCCGAAGAACCAGACGCAAAGGAATATGCCCAGCGCCGCCAAAATGAGCAATGCGGCGGACAGCGCCGCGATCTTGATCTTGTGTTTCATGTTTCCCCCAAGCCGCAAAGACGCGGCGCTCCGTTATTCTCCTTGCCCCGCCTTTTCTTCCGCGGCGGCGGGAGCCTCTGCCGCCTGCGCCCTGCGTTTGCGCTGTTTGGGAACTTCGATACACCCGATGATGAAGCAGGCGAGGAAGAGGGACAAAAGAAGCCCGCCGATCGCCGCGAACGCGATGCCGATCCCGCCCCTTTCGACCGCCTGCGACGTCTCGTAATGCACGCCCGATTCCGCCTCGAAGAGGGCGATGCCGACCGCCTGCACCTTGTTCGCCGCTTCCTGCAACTTCTCGTAAACCGCCGAAAGGCTCGCCTCGAACGCCTTCACGTTCTCTTCGGTGAGCGCGTTGAGACGGCTGTCGATCTGCACGTTGCGCACGAGCAAGGCGGCGAGCGTCTCCGAAAGGTCGAGCGGCTGTTGGACGGTAATATCCGAAGCCGACGCAGACGAACTTATTTCGGAGACGGTAAAACTTGCCGCGGGGAGCTCCTGCATGGCGCGCTTGATCTCCTCGATCTTTGCCTCGTTCTCCCTCTTTTCCGCCTCCAAGGCGCTCCTCTGCGCCTCCAACATTTCGAGCGGGACGTAACCGTTCGTCTCCAACTCGTTCGCGAGCGATTCCTGCTGGGCGGCGCCGAACAGCACGTCCGTCTCCGCGCGGTGGTTGAAGAGGGTCCTGCCCGCCGCCGAATAATTTCCGCTGTACAGCTCGATCCATTCGTCGTACTTCGCGAGAAGATCGCTCTTCTGCCGCAAAAGAAGTTCGAGCCTGTCGTCGTAGTCGGCGTTTTCGAACGCCGTCTTTTCGAGGGTGTAGCTCACGGAGCGCGCCTTCCCCACCGCGTTGAGAACGGTGCGGTATGCGAGCGCCTTCAAAAATTCGGTGGCGGAAGTCTTTCCCGAAAAGTAGGAAGCCTCCGCCGTCACCGTGTATTTCTCCGGAAACAGCGCAACGTCGCTCCCCGTCTGTTCGGCGGAAATGGAGATGCCGTCTTTTTCGGAGAGCTTGTCCACGTTGATGCGCGAAAAACGCGCGTCCGAACTCTTCGCGGAAGCGAGCGCCTCCGCAGAGATGATCTCCTGATAATAAAAGGGCGTACCGTCGGGATATTTCCCCGACGCGCTGTTCGGATAGGAGAGCGTAAACGTGAGGCTGTAAGTGCTCTTCATCGGGTTGTATAAAAAGACAATCCCCAACACGATGAGCGCCGTAAGCGCCGCCGTGAGCGCAAGCAACTGCCAAAGCCTGCGTTTGAGCGCCGACCAGATCTCCCCGAACGTGATCCCCGTTCCCTCTTCCATAAATATTTCCTCTCCCGAATAGGTTATCTGTATTATATCCTTTTTGCGGGGAATAGTCAAACAATTTTCGAAGAATGCATTCATTCCCGCAAAACGGCGAAAACTAAATGGAAATGCTTGACAGGACCACGGCGATATGCTATAATTCCTATAATTTTGGTAGGATTAAGGAGAAGATCATGTTTGTTTATGCCGACAATGCGGCGACGACCAAAGTCCGCCCCGCCGCGCTGAGAGCGTTTACGGAGGTCGCCGAGACCTATTTCGGGAATCCCTCCTCTCTGCACACCGCGGGACAGCGGGCGCAGGAAGAGCTCACCCGTTGCCGCGAGAAGATCGCCCGCCTCCTGGGCGCCGAGCCGCGGGAGATCTACTTTACTTCGGGCGGGAGCGAATCGGACAACCAGGCGATTTTGAGCGCCGCCTATGCCGGCGCAAGAAAGGGCAAGAAAAAGATCGTATCGACGGCGATCGAACACCATGCCGTTCTCCATACCCTCGAAAAACTCAAAAAGGAAGGGTTCGAAGTGATCCTTCTGCCCGTCGGGACGGACGGGATCGTGAAGGCGGAGGACGCGGCGCGGGAGATCGACGAAAATACCTGCCTCGTTTCCGTGATGCTCGCCAACAACGAGATCGGCACCATCCAGCCCGTTGCGGAGATCGGCGCGGTCTGCCGCGAGAAAAAAGTGCCCTTCCACACCGACGCGGTGCAGGCGGTCGGGCATATCCCCGTTGACGTAAAGACCCTCGGTTGCGATTATCTTGCCCTCTCCGGGCATAAATTCGGCGCGCCGCGGGGCGTGGGAGCGCTGTATGTGAGAAAGGGGGCTCCCCTCTCCTCCCTCATCGAAGGGGGAGCGCAGGAGCGCGGAAAGCGCGCGGGCACGGAAAATCTGCCCGCGATCGCGGCGATGGCGGCGGCGCTCGAAGAGGCGGTAAATAACCTGCCCGCCTATACCCGTAAAGTTACCGTTTTGCGGGACAGGCTGATCGAAAAACTGAGCGCGATCCCCCACTGCGCCCTCAACGGCGACCCGAAAAAGAGGCTGTGCAACAACGTGAGCTTTTGTTTCGAGGGGATCGAAGGGGAATCCCTCCTTCTTCTGCTCGACGAAGAGGGAATTTGCGCCTCGTCCGGTTCGGCATGCACCTCAGGCTCGCTCGACCCCTCGCACGTTCTGCTCGCGATCGGCAGAGTGCACGACGTGGCGCACGGCTCTCTCCGCCTCACCCTCTCCGAGGAGACGACGGAGGAAGAAGTCGATTATATTGCCGAAAAAGTCGGATACGTTGTATCATATTTGCGCAACATGTCCCCCGTTTGGCGGGACCTTACGGAAGGAAAGAGAAAGTATATTTTATAAGATAAGGACGGACGAAAAAATGGCTTTATACAGCGAAAAAGTGATGGATCACTTCAAAAATCCGAGAAATGTCGGCGTGATCGAAAACGCGGACGGCGTGGGAGAAGTCGGCAACGCAAAGTGCGGCGACATCATGAAGATCTACCTCAAAATCGAGGACGGGATCATCGTAGACGTCAAATTCGAGACTTTCGGCTGCGGAAGCGCGATCGCTTCGAGCTCGATGGCGACGGAGCTCATCAAGGGGAAGCCCCTCTCGGAGGCGCTCTCCCTCACCAACAAGGCGGTCGCCGAAGCGCTCGACGGACTGCCCGCCTATAAAATGCACTGCTCCGTGCTCGCGGAAGAGGCGATCAAGGCGGCGATCCTCGACTATTACAAGAAGAACAATATCCCCTACGACGAAAGTCTCTTCCGCGAATCATCCTGCGCGCACTGCGCGAAAACGGAATGATCATTTCGGCAAAAGGAAAATATGCGCTCCGCGTGATGATCGCGCTCGCGGCGCGGAAGGGCGGGCGGCCCGTTCCCCTCAAAGAGCTCGCCGCGGAAGAGGAGATCCCCCGTAAATTCCTCGAACAGATCATGACCGAGCTCGCAAAGGCGGGGCTGGTGAAAAGCGTGCGCGGCAAAAACGGCGGGTTTTTGCTGACACGTCCCCCGCAAACTTATACGGCGGCGGAGATCCTGCACGTTACCGAGACCTCGCTCGCGGCGGCGGAATGTTCGGGCAGCGGCGAGTGCCCGCGCGCGGACGTTTGCCCCACTCTCCCGATGTGGAGGGCGCTCGACGAGGCGATGGACGAACTGCTCAAAAAATACACGCTGGCGGAGCTGAGCTCCCGCGGCTGACCCCGCCTCTCTCAAACAAAACCGAAAGCGCCGCCGATTGCAAGGCAATCGGCGGCGCTTTTTCGCTCCTTCCGCTTTTCAGGACCCGTTCCTGCCGAAGAATTCTTCGTAGACCGCGCGAAGGGTGCGCTCGTAATTTTTATTGTCTACCCCGACGATGATGTTCAACTCGGAAGAGCCCTGGTCGATCATGCGGACGTTGACGCCGGCGCGGGCGATCGCGTCGAACAATCTTGCGGACGTACCCACGTTTCTCATCATGCCGTGCCCGACGACCGCGATGAGCGCGATGTCGGTGAGCGTCTTGCATTGATCGGGACGGACTTCCGCTTTGATGTCCGCCTCGATCTTTTCCAGCGTCCCCTCTTTGAGCTCCGTCTCGTCGATGACGAAGGAGATGGTGTCGATCCCGGAGGGCATGTGCTCGAAGCTGACGTGATATTTTTCCAGAACGGAGAGAATGCGGCGGGCGAAGCCGATCTCACTGTTCATGAGGGATTTTTCGATGAAGATGACCGCGAAATTCTTCTTCCCCGCGATCCCCGTGACGGGCGACGGCGAAGAGGACGCCTCCGTGGCGGGCACAATGCGGGTGCCTTCGTCATCGGGGCGGAAAGTGTTTTTGATGAGGATGGGAATGTTCGCTTCCCGCACGGGGAAGATGCTCTCGCTGTGGAGCACGTTCGCCCCCATGTACGAGAGCTCCCTCAGTTCCCGGTAGGAGAGGCGGTCGATGTGGGCGGGACTGTCTACAATGCGGGGGTCGCATGCAAGAAAACCGCTCACGTCCGTCCAGTTTTCGTACAGGTCGGCGCCGACCGCCCGCGCGACGATGGCGCCCGAAACGTCGCTCCCGCCGCGGGAAAAGGTGTGCACTTTCCCCCTTTCGTCCGCGCCGTAAAACCCCGCCACGACGGCGCGCGGCTTGCCGCGGAGCGCCGCCGCCATCAGAGAATAGGTCTTTTCGCAATCCAGCCTGCCGTCCTCGGTAAAGCGCACGGCGTCGCATGCGTCGACAAAGGGTATGCCGAGGAGCGCCGCCATGATCCGCCCGGAGAGATATTCCCCCCGCGACGCCGTGAACTCCTCGCTCTTCTCCCGCATGATCGCCCGTTCCGTCTCCGAAAGGATCTCTTCGATCCCGAAGTCGAGCCCGATCTCGCGCACGATGCCGCGGAAGCGCTCCTTGACCGCCGTAAAGGGCTCGCAGACCCCCTTCTCCGCGACGGCGCGGTAGGTTTCGTACAATTTGTCGGTGACCTTTACGTCCCCTCCGAAGCGCTTGCCGGGCGCGGACGCAACGAGGTACCGCCGCGCGGGGTCCGCACGGAAAATTTCGGCGACCCGAAGGATGTTTATGCCGTCCGCCATAGACGTGCCGCCGAATTTGCAAACTTTAATCATAGGATATTTCCCTGCCTTCGAGGCTGCACCTCGCGTCTTGTTCGCTGCCGAGCCGCACGCTCTTTGCGGGAAGGGTGCGCCCCGCCTTCCAAAGCGCGAGCAATTCCTCTTTCCTGACCGCCTCGCCGCTCCCGCATTCCCGCACGGTGAGGACGGGGTCGCAGAGATTGACGAACTCCGCCGCGGTAAAACGGGCGGGGTGGTTACGCGCCTCGTGCGCCGAAATGCCCGCTTTGACGCTCTCCCAGTGCATCTTCGCCGCCGCCAGCGTGTGGTTGCCGTCGAGCACGCCGAAGCAGGGATCGCCGTAGTGCAACAGATCGCGGATCACCTCGCTTGCGATGAATTCGGGGATAAAGGAAGCGGAGAGTTTGCCCGCGGGGGCGGCGATCTCGTATAAAAGCTCCAACTCCTCGTTTTCAAGCGCGCGCATGATCTTGTCCCTCTTATCCTTGTAACAGAGCACGGTGTGCGGGAATTCGATGATCGCGCCCGCCCGCTCCTTTGCCCGCGATCCCACGAGGGAAGGAAGGGTCTGCGTCGTGGGGCGGATCGCGCCTTCGGGGGAAAACGCCTCGATGTCCACCGCGGCGAGGATCCCCTTCCGGATCCCGCGGGCGGTGTGCCGCTCGATGAGCAGAAAACCGCGCTCGATCCGTCCTAAATCCCCCCGTTCGAGCACGGCATACATGGCGTCCCTTATTTTTTTCAGGCGTTCCTCTTCGCCCTCGCCCCGCAAAAAGTCGGGCAGGATGCAATCGCGCGCGGAAAGACCTTCCCCCTTCGCGGAGACCTCCCACCATTCGGGGGAGCAATCGCACGCGGGCGCGACCCATTCGTCCTCGCACATGCGGGGCACCAGAAACCGCGGGATACGGATACAGTTCCTCATACCGCGTTGATGATCACGACGACGATGACGGCGAGCGCGAGCGCCGCGAGTTTGAGCGGGATATTTTCGGTAAACGCTTTTTTCAAGTGTTCGAGAAATTTCATACCTTCTTGCCCTCCGCGTTGAATTCTTTCCAGTAGTATTCGCGCAAAAACTTTTTCAGCAATTCGGAATCGGCATACCGCGTGATGTCCCCCCGCTTGACGATGGAGACGATCCCCGTCTCCTCCGAGACGATGATGGTGGAGACGTCCGCCACTTCGGTGACCCCGATGCCCGCGCGGTGGCGCGTTCCGAAATCTTTGGGGAAATCCCTCTGCGTGAGAGGCAAAAAGCACCCCGCCGCCTGTATCTTATCGCCGTAAATGATCATGGCGCCGTCGTGGAGGGGGGCTTTGTCGATGAAGATCCCCTCGATGAGTTGGTTGGAGATGTTCGCCCCTAACTTTACGCCGCTGTCCACGATGTCCTTGGGCAAATTCCCGTTGGAGAGCACGATGAGCGCGCCCGTATTGTTTTTGGAGAGGTTCTGCACCGCACGCACGATGGAAGAGATGTATTCCTCCGCCCGCGCCGCCACGGCGGACTTCGCCGTCGTTTCGCTCCGCGCTTCCCCGCCGCGTTTGCCCGTCCAGATGGAGCGCTTGATCTCCTGGCTGAACAAGAGCAGGAAGAACATGGAGAGCACCATGAGGAAGAGCAGATACGCCGTGCTGTTGAGCCGCTCCGACATCATGCAGACGACGCCCACCAAGAGGGAGAGCACGACGTACACGACGATGAGCTGCCGCGCGTTGTTCGCCTTCAAGGTGCGGAACACGAAATAGATGAGCAGATAGAGAAAGATCCCCTCCGCAAAATAAACCAGCCAGCTCTCGCCGAACTGCATGAACACGTTTTTGATGTTTTCAAAGACGTTTGCCATATTACTCCTCGCCTGCCGTTTTTACCATTTTATTATAACGTCCGGGCGCAAAAAAGAAAAGTGTTTTTCCCCTCTTTTCGCCCTCTTATTTTTCGCCGCCGAAAAATATTCCCGCGATCGCCGTAAAAAGCGCCCCCGATTTGGTGTAGAGCCCGCCGCGCATTTCGCTCAAAAGGGCGTACGTCTTGCGGTACAGCTCCTCCACGCGCTCCTTGCCGAGCCGCGCGACCGTCTCGCGGCTTTTCTGCACGGGATAGGGCTTCATGCCGAGTTTTTGCGCGATCTCCCCGTCGCTGCCGCCGAGGTTGGAGATCTCGCACAGCGTTTTGAAGTGGGAGACGAGGGCGGCGAGCACCGCGTTCTCGTCCGTCCCCTTGGTGAGAAGGTCGCTTAAAATCTGGGAAAACGCCGTAAAATTCCCGCGGGAAGCCGCCTGCGTAAGCTCGTATATTTTATATTCCGCGTCTTTGGCGATCTGTTCTTCCACGACCGCGCAGGTGACCCTGCCTCCCTCGCCGAGCAGAAGGCGGAGTTTTTCGGTCTCTTTTTTCATGCGGGCGGCGTCCGAAGCGCAACAGCGGACCATGAATCCGGCGGCGTCGGCGTCGGGCGAGAGCCCCGCCCGCCGCATGAGCGTAAAGAGCCAGCGGGAGAGCGTTTCCTCGTCCGCGCGGGAGCAATCGACGTAAGTGACGCCCTTCTTCCGCCTCAGGTCGGCGGCGCTTGCCTTTTTCCCCGCGTTGACGATGACGAGCACCGTGCTCTCGCAGGGCTTTTCCGCATAACTTTGCAAAAGCCCCCATTCCCGCTCGGTGGGATAGAACCCATAGACGCGCACCAGCCGTTTTTCGTCGAAGAAGGGAAGGGAAAACAGCCCGTCGCGGAAAGCGGCGAGCTTCTCCCCTTTCAGATCCTCTCCCTCACAGCGCACGTCGTTGAGCATGGGCTGGGTGAGTTTGCACGCCGCGCGGATGCTCTCCACCGCGTGATCGCGGAAATACTCCTCCTCGCCCTCGACGAGGTAGATCGGCTCCAACCGTTCCTGTAAACTTTTGGCAAGCTGAACGAATTTCATAACGTTTTTATGATCCCATTCCGAAGAAAATATTTCAAGCCCGACGAGGCGCTTCCCACAAAGAGGTCGGCGCCGAGGGCGGAAACGCCCGTAAAATCGATCTCCACCGCCGCGCCCTCCGCATATAAGACGAGCTTCGTGCGGGTCTCATAGCAAAAGAGCAGTCCGCCCGCTTCGACCCGCTCCCCGAAGTCGATCCGACGGGCAAGCCCCGTTTCGCATTCGTCCCTGAGACAGACGCGCTCCGCCGGCAAAAACGCCGCCGTGTTCGCCCCCGCGACTTCGTCCTCGGCGAGCACGATGACGGCAGTCAGCCCGCCGCCGTAGGTGCGCCGTAAAAACTCGCGGCATTCCTCCAAGGAGATGTCCCCGCCGGTGACGAGGACCCGCTCGCTACTTGTGCGCACGAGCGCCGCATAGGCGTCCTCGCGGGCGTAGCAGTCGATACGGCAACCGTAAAACACTACGTTTTCGAGCGTGAGCGAAAGGGCAAAGAGGAGGGCAAGCCCCGCAAACGCGCATCCCCGCAAAAGGGGGCGCAGACGGACCCGCGGCGAGAGCATAAGGCACCCCGTGAGCCAGACCGCTCCCCCCGCGCCGAGCGCAAAGCCCGCGATCGTAAGCGGCGCCTCCGCCGCAGAGAGCAGATACAGGAGCGCGGTGAATCCTCCTGCGGGGAACAGCAAGAAGAAGGACGCGGCGGGCGGAATGACGAGCGACAGCAGCGCGCAGACGAAGGTGCACAGAAAGAGCGCGGGAAGCAGGGGCACGAGAAAGAGATTCCACACCACGGAGAGCGCGGGGACGTAGCCGAAGGCGTCGAAGAGGATGGGGAATACGAATATCTGCACCGCGAGCGAAGCCGAAAGATAGCCGCCCAAAAACCGCGGGAAGCGCAGACGGGCAAACAGCCGCCCGAAGCTCCCCGCAAACAGCGCCAGCCCAAGGCATGCCCCGTAGGAGAGCCGCATGCCGACCGAATACCATTGCGCGGGGAAAAAGAGCAGGGTGGCGACCGCCGCGAGCGCGACCGAGCCCGGAAAATCGTATTTTCTGCCGAGAGAACGGGTCGTGCCGAGCACCGCGCACATGAGGACGGCGCGGACGGACGACACGGTGAACCCGCAAAAGGCGCAATAGAGCGCCGCCGCGGCAAGCGCGGGCAAAAAGCGCAGCCGTTTGAGGGGACGGGCGCAGAGATAGACCGCCGAATACAGAATGCCGATATGTAGCCCCGAAATGGCGAAGATATGGGCGATCCCCCCTTGCCGCACCGTCTCGGACAGTCCCTCGTCGAGATCGCCCGAATTGCCCGTCAAAAGGGCGTAGGCGAGATCGGCTTGTTCCTCCCCCATGTTTTTGTGCAGAATATCGTAGAGCGCGGCGCTCACTTTGAGGAAGGGGTCTTTCGACCTGCCCGCCCTTTCGGCGCCGCTCACCGAAGCGAGATAGCGGATGTCCTCCGAAAAACAGTACCGCGCATAGCGGTCCCGCTCCGCGTCGCGGGCGTTTACGGGCGAGAGCGAGGCGTCGCAGACGAGAATATCCGAAAGGGCGATCTCTTCCTCTTCCCCGAAGGTCACGCGGCACTTTCCGCCCTGCGGCTCGCCGTCCAGAAAGAGGTCGTCCAGCGTGACGACGGAATATCCCCGCTTATGGGAGATAGAGACGACGGTGCCCATGAGGCGGTATTCCCCCGCCGCCGCGGCGGAGGAAAAGCGGAGGGTAAAGAGATGCAGCGAGAGCATTCCCGCGCCGAAAAAGAGAACGACGGTGAGAAAGATCGCAAACACACGCCCCCTTTTCAAGGGCGGAAGGGCGAGCAGAAGAAATACCGCGGGAAAGAGAAAGTCGCAGGGCTTTATCTCCCCGAAGAAGATCTTGCCGTAGAGAAGGAGCCCGCAGGAGAGCCCGAACGCGCAAAACAGCGCAGGGCGGAAATTCAGACGGGCGCGCAGATCTTCCATGCTTTTTCCTCCGTAAAAAACCGTTACGAGAGCGTGATCCTGTCCGAGACAGAGCGGACGAGGATCCCCTTCTCCTCCCCGTAGGCGACGCAATCGCGCACAAACCCCGCAAACCGTTCGGTGAGCCGCACGCGGTAAACGCCCGCGACGAGAGCGGTCAGCTCGTCGAGATAGACGCTCACCTTTTCTTCAAGGACGGCTTTGATATAAGACACGGTCTCGAAGGGGGTGAAGTCCTCTTCGAGGCGGCGCATCGGCGTCTCTTCGACGCGGTATTTCCCGATCGCGACCGCCCGCTCGTTTTTATAAAAGTAATCTATCCCGTGCACCCGTTCCCTGCGGAAGGAGCAGGCGTCGATGAGCGCGTCGAGCTTTGCCGAAAGGCGCGCGCCCGATTTGGCGACGCCGTACGTCGCCAGACAGCGCGTCCGCAAAAAGCCGCGGGAGATGGGCTCTTCCGAGGCGACGATCTCTTTCAGACGGGCGGTGAGCTCGCCGTCGTGCTCCCCGCCCAGGAAGAACGCCGCCGTTTCGGCGCCGCTCTGCTTCACCGCGCGGTAAGGGCGGGCGCACCGCGCCGCCACGGCGCCGCTCCGCTTTTCGGTGCCCGTCAGCTTATCCAAAAGCTCCTTGACCCGCTTGATCTCCCGCTTGGGATTGTTGTAATAATTGACGCAGTTGATGCGGATGACGTTCCAGTTCGTCCGCTTCAACGTCTGGATCTGCAAGAGGTTCCTGTCCTTTACCGAGAAGCGGTCCGTCCCGTCGAAGAGAACGGCGAGGATGAACGAGTGCGGGTCCTTCGGGTCGAGGACGGCGACGTCGATCTTGAAATCGGACGCGCCGACGTCGACGCGGCAATCGTAGCCGTAGCCGCCGAGTTCCCGTGCAAGATATTTGCCGATGCCCGCGCCCTCTTTGACGGTTGCGGGGCGCACGGCGAGGGTCGTTCTCCCCTTTTGGGCGAATTCGAGGAAGGCTTTGAGCCCGGCGACCCCTTTGGAAGTTGTTTTCGACAGGTCGATCATGCCCGAAGTCATGGTGGAGAATACCGCCATCTCTTCGCGGGCGCGGGACACGGCGACGTTCAGCCGCCGCCAGCCGCCCGCTTGGTTGAGCGGACCGAAGTTGAGGGACACCCGCCCCGATGCGTCGGGTCCGTAGCAGACCGAAAAGAGGATGACGTCGCGCTCGTCGCCCTGCACGTTTTCGAGATTCTTGACAAAGACGGGCTCCTCGCCCTCGTATGCGACGCTCTCTAATTTTTCGTTTGCGATCGCCTTCGAGAGCAGGTGCTCCACCAGATTCTGCTGTGCGCTCGAAAAGGTGACGATCCCCATGCTCGAACGGGACAAAACGGGGTCTTTGAGGCGGCGGATGACTTCGCGCACGAGCGCCTCCGCTTCCTTGCGGTTCCGCTTGGTAAAGCCGCGGTCGTAAGTGCCGTCCACGGGCACGAGGTGCACCTTGCTGTCGGCGTCGGGCGAGGGGAAGGTGCAAAGGCGGTTATCGTAATACATTCCGTTGGAGAAGGCGATGAGGCTCTCGTGCTTGCTCCGGTAGTGCCAGATGAGGTGGCGTTCGGGCATTCCGAGGGCGAGACAGTCGTCCAAAACGCTCTCCAAGTCCTCGTTTTCAAGGTTCTCCTCGTCCACATACCCCGTGCGGAAGAAGGAGGTGGGCGGGAGCTGGCGGGGATCGCCGACGACGATGCACGACTTGGCGCGCGCGATCGAGCCGATCGCCTCCGCCGTGGTCATCTGCGAAGCCTCGTCGAAGATGACGAGGTCGAACATATCCGCCTGCGGGCGCAGATACTGCGCGACGGTGGTCGGGCTCATGAGCATGCAGGGGGCGAGAACGGAGAGGAGCTCCGGCACCTCGGCAAACAGCCCGCGGAGCCCCGTCCCCCGCAGATTGCTCTTTGCAAGCCTGCGGAACGCCGCCACTTCGACGGCGAGGCTCCCCTCTTCGTCCGCGGCGGGAAGGCGGGAGATGAGGTCTTGCCTGATCTTTTCCCGCGTGATGCGCGAAAATTCCTCCCACGTCGTGCGGAATTTTTCCACCGTATCTTCCAGCGAGCCGACCGTCATGCGGGAGAGCTCAGGATCGGAGGAGATGTTGATCTCCAAAAAGTTTTTGCAGACGTTCTTTTCGAATCCCTTCAAAACGTTTTCGCCCGTCAGTTTGCCGCTCTCCAACGCATCGGTCACGAAAGTACAGCCGAGCTCTTTGAGCCGTTCGCCCGTCTTGCGGTACATGCACCAGTTGGGGAGCATATCCACGTTGTCGATGAGCGCGCCCGCTTTTGCCGAGAAGTAGTCCAAAACGTCCTCCTGCGGGAGCTTGGAGCGGTCGGCGTTCGTGACGGTAAGGAATCCGCCGAGCGCGTGGGAAAACGCCTCGAAGGCTTTGAGGTAGCCCTCCAAAACGGGCAGCGTGTATCCGCTCTGCGCGGCGCGCACGCACATGCCGTTGAAGGAATCGGGATTGAAATCGAGGAAGGTCGCGGCGCAGAGGTCGTGCAGGGCGTAGAGCGGGCCCAAATATTCCGCCCGCCGCTTATAGACGATGTCGCCGCCGCGGTCGAGGAAGTTTTTCGACAAAGAGATCCCCTTGATGCGCTCCACGGCGTCGTTGATGTCCACAAGGGTCTGCAAGAATTTGACGCTGTCCTCCTCGGTGAGGGGGTGGAGCGCCGCCCGCGCGATCCGCCGCGCCGCCGCAGACGCCGATCGGTTCGTGCGGTAATCCTCCCCGTTTTCGAGCACGCGCTTGACTTCGGGGTAGTCCTTCCCGAGATCGATAAACGATTTGAAATGGCTGTTGTAGAAGGCGAGCCGCTCGTCGAGCCTGCGGTTGGCGTTGAAGAAAACGGAAAATTCCTCTTCGCCCACCGAAAAGTATTTGGAATAGCTCCCCGCGGCAAGATTTTTTGCGATCGTGCAGAGATTTTCGAGCTTTTTCCAAGTGACGGCGGAGAGCTTCTGGCGGTAGAATTCGAGAAAGAGCCCCAAAAAGCCCTTCAAGTGCTTGATCTCGGCGATGAGCACTTCCGAAGCGCAATACACCCTGTCGCGAAGCGCCTGGGAATACTCGCTCAGGTTCACGTTTTCGAAGGGGGAATTGAACACGCCGCCGCATTCTTTCGCCGCCGCCGCCGCCGAGAGGATGCGCATTTTGCAATCGGCGAGCTTCCGCTCGGTGAGCGTATCGTAAAACGCGCTCTCGATATCCATGACGTCGGGCGCGTCTTTGTTTTGAAGGTAGAGCAAGATCGCCCGGTACACCGAAAGGCCGAGCCGTCTCTTTTTATGCAGCGCGCGCATGGGGGCAAGAAGTTCCGCGCGCAGGCGCTTGATGTCCTCGGCGGCGCGCGCAAAGCCCATAGCGGGTTCGCCCGCCGTGAGCGAAAGGGTGCTCTCCAACCGCTTTACGGCGTCCGCCTTGTCCGTCTTTCCGCTGTGAAGTTCGAAGCAGAAGTCACCGATGCCGACGGCGTCCAGCCGCTTTTTTACGACGTCGAGCGCCGCCTTCTTTTCGGCGACGAAGAGCACCCGCTTGCCGTCCTCCAACGCATTCGCGATGATGTTCGTGATCGTTTGGCTCTTGCCCGTGCCGGGGGGACCGTGCAGGACGAAGCTCGCCCCCGTGCGGGAGAGCGCGATCGCCGCGTATTGTGAACTGTCGGCGGGAAGGGGGATGAGGGTCCCCGCGGGATCGCCCGCGTCCTCCTCCGCAGGCTCGCTCACCGCCGCGCGCTCCATGCGGTTTTTCAAAAGCGCCGAAACGAGCTTGTTCCCCTTCAATTCGTCGAAATGGGAATGGAGATCGTTCCAGAGCAGATAGCGGCGGAAGGAGAAGGTCGAAAGATAGATGTCGTTCGTGACCGTCCAGCCCTTCATGCCCGCGGTCTCCGCGAGAACCATCGCGCAGATCTCGCTGATTTTCAGGGCGGAAACGTCGCCGCCCAAGCCGCGCACGTCGATGTTGAATTCCTGTTTGAGGTATTCGAGTAAGGTGCTGTTGACGAAATATTCGCCCTCGGCGGAGCGGACGGAAAAATCTTCGTTGCCCTTCGCCCGCGCGATGTCCAAGGGGGCGAGGACGAGGGGCGCCGACTTCGGCTTGCCGTCCTCTTTGGAGACGTACCGCAAAAATCCGCACGCGAGGTAGAGGATCTTCGCGCCCGATTCTTCGTCCGCCTCGCGGTTCTTTCTGAGGAGCTGGCGCGCCGTTTCCGGAAGTTCCGTCCCGTCCGTGCTCACCCGCAGGATCCCCCGCCGCTGTTCGAGCTCGCTCAGTTCCCGCTCCGCCGCGGAGAACGCCTTCGAGAAATCCGCCCCGCCCGCAAGTTTCATTTCCGCGCCCGCCAGCCTGCCGCAGAGCGCGTCGGCGTCGGCGGCGCGCACGCGGAGCGCGCCCTTGCCCGTAAAATTGAGCAGCGGGTTGCGCACGGAGAGATCGAGGAGCCGCCTCTCCCACAGTTTGTTTTTGGGGAGCTTGCCTTCCAGCCCCGCTTTGCGGTATTCGCGCAGGGGCGCGGGCGCCTCGTCGGCGGACATTTCCTCGTCCTTGATGAGTTCGGTGCCCTTCGGGCTCTTTTCTCTGAGCGGAAGCACGGGGATCCCCGCGATACGGCTCCTGCGCACGTCCGTAAAATATTCGTAGGAATGCTCGGAGAGCTTTTGGGCGAAATGCTTTTCCGACGTCGTGAAATTCACGCTCTTTTCGACGAAAAGATCGTCCGCGTCGAAAAAGCTGAGGTTGTTGATGCCCTCCGAAATGTATTTGCCGACAATCTCGCCGTCGTCGGTGACGGCGTCGAGGAAACAGCTCTCATAGAGCCATACGCCGACGCCGACGCCGCGGGGTCCCACCGCGATCACGGGGTTGAGCCGCGCCGCCTCGAAACACGCCGCCGCAAACAGGGCGAGCTGCAACGGGTTCGCCCTGCGGTCTTTGAGAAGTTCTTTGGAAAAGACGCGCACGGGGCGGGAAATATCGCACTCTTCCCGCGCGATGTTGCACCCCTTGATTGCGGCAAAGATCGCCGCCGCCGTCAAACGGACGGCGTTCTTATCCGCCCCCGCGTAGCCGAGGGTTTCGGGGTCGTCCGCCCATTTCTTTCTGCGCTTGCCCGCGTCGTCGAGGATGCGGGCGCAATCGGCAAGCCGCGGGCGGATGAACGCGGGAAGGCGTTCGAGGTTGCCTTCGAGCCCCTCCCAGAAATCGTAGGGAAGGACGGTGAGGGTCCCCTTTTCGCGGCAAAGCTCCTCATCCCCCGCGGTGACCGTAGCCGTGACCGGCTGCTCGCGGCATTCGGAATTCTCGGAAAGGAAGAGCGGAGAAAAGATCCCCTCGGCGGAAAGTTCCACCGTGCTCTCGAAGGGCACCGTGCAATCTTCCCCGTAGGGAACGAGAAGCCCCGCCTCGTCCCAAAGGGAAACGCGGCATTCCAGCTCTTCGGAATGCGCGTTCTTTACCTGTACGGTGACGGCGGTGGACAAGAGACAGTCGAGATACCCGACATATTTCGGCAACCGAAGTGAGAGCGCTACCTTTTCTTTCAGCTCCGTTTTACGTTTTTTTCCTGCCATAATTCTCCTGCGGGAGCGCGTTCTCCCGCTCCTGTCATATCTTCCATATCATAACATTTTTTGGCAAATAACG
Source organism: uncultured Clostridia bacterium (assembly GCA_947632015.1). GTDB lineage: Bacteria > Bacillota > Clostridia > Christensenellales > Borkfalkiaceae > Gallimonas. The sequence goes on from CANRNP010000001.1 coordinate 102,381, forward strand.
CAACCTAAGCGCGTCCCCTTTCCGCATTTCGCGCGAAATTTTTTCGCCCCCGGAGCAAAAGCCCATGAAAAAAGAGCGCGGAGCGCGCTCTTTTTTCCGTTTCCCGAAATTTACTTTTCTTCGAGGGTGACGTCGATATAGTCCGCGGGGTCTACGGGCTTTTCGTTCACCTCCATTTCAAGGTGAAGGTGCGTGCCGTCCTTCGCCTCGGTGCCGTAAGCCTGCGCGACTTTTGCGATCACCTGCCCCTGCTTGACCGCGTCGCCCTCCTTCAAGCCGGAAACGGGCTCCACAAAGCGGTAAGTGCTCTTTACCCCGTCGGCATGCTCCACCTCGATGAGGTTGCCGAGCCGCTCCGAGAGGCTGATCCGCGTCACCTTGCCGTCCGCCATCGAGCGCACGTCCGTCCCTTCGGGCGCCGCGTAGTCCACCGCCTTGTGGTAATACCACTTATCGAGCGTCTTGTTCTCGTAGATCTTGAAGTATTCCACCGAGCAAGCCGCCGATTCGATCGGGGCGATGAAGGCGACCTTTTCGCCGGTCGTGGGGTCGTTCGGCTCCTTGCCTTCGTCGTCCTTGTCGTCGTCTTTGCCGTCGTCCTTGTCGCCGCTTCCCTCCGGGGGCTGTCCGCCCGCAGGGGGATCGCCGCTGTCAACGGGGGGCGC
>CANRNP010000002.1 GCA_947632015.1 uncultured Clostridia bacterium
ATTTGCCTATGATCAAACGGCATAACGATATTCAAACGATCAAAAAAACGATCGCCGATTACTTCCGCACGCAGGTGGACGTAACCGTAAATTTGGGCAGAAACAAGGTTTTGCGCTATTGCGGGGAACTTTCGGGCGTGTATCCCGCCCTCTTTACCGTGAGCCCCAACGACAAGAGTTTTTTGGGCAAGACTTCCTACTCCTACGCGGAAGTCCTCTGCGGGAGCGTGAAGGTAAGACCCGCAAAAAAAGCGGAAGGATAAGCAAGCGGCGCGGCGGGCAAAAGCCCGCCGCGCCGCTTGCTTTTCAGTACTCCTTGCGCCCGATCAAGATATCAATATCCTCATGAAAATAATCGGCAATTTTTACCAGATTGCTCAAAGATATTTCTCTTTGACAGTTAAGGTATCGGCTAATGGTCTGGTGCGGGATCCCGATATTCTTTGAAAACTCGAATACGGTTTGCGTCCCGATCAAATGCCTTAAATTTTCCGCAAATTTTTCCACGAAAACATTTTTCACATCCTTATTTTACACCAAACGGTGCAAAATACTTGACTTTGCACCAAACGGTGCGCTATACTGTTTCCCAAGAAAATCGCCGTATAACGGCAAAAAAAAGGAGATGCCTATGAAAAAACAAGTTGCTTTGGCGGCAGCGCTTGCCGCCGCACTGTGCATTGCCCCGCTTGCGGCATGCGCGGAACAAAATGACCCTGCGGGGAAGTCGTTCGATATGGCGGACTATGCCGCGGAATTGCCCGATACTCTGACCGCGGAATCCTATTTTCGGTCTGTGCCCGATTTTTCTTCCGTAAAGCGCCTCGACGGTTTGAATTTACAGCTGTTCAAAGGAGCTTCCTGCAACTATCCGGTGGCAAAAGAGTTTGGAACGGGCGAAAACAGCGACCGATGCCGCCTTTACAGCTTAACGGAGGAAAAAGCGGTCTCCGGGTGGTACGATGAGATCTCGATCTCACAAGGCCCCTTTCTGGTCCTTCTGAAACAGGAGGAAAATGCGGAAGGCGGTCCGTCCTCTACCCTTTTCCAGCTCGCGACGCCCACGGGAAAGATCTTCCCTTCCGAGCCTCTGCCTTATAGCTCTTACGGCTCGCTTACCCTCAGCGGAAACAGATACTATGACCCCGAATCCGGACAATCCCGATACGACTATACGATCTCCTGTCCCACGGCGGACGGGATCATGCAGACCGAGCACGTCCTCTATGAAAACGGGGCGTGGAAAGACCTTTCCGCGGAGGACAGCGGAAAAGCGGAAAACGGCGGCGCCTATCAGCCGGGAGACACGCTCGTCATCCCCAAAACCCCGCTCGCCGACCCCGATGTTTACCCGAACTATATCTACAAAGACTATTCCTATACCCGCGAAGGAAACAGCAGCTCTTACTATCAATACATATTCTATAAAGGAGAGGAAAAAGTCGGCTCCGCGACCGTTTTCGGCGGTATGACGCTCGGCGTTGTGGGGAAATATTTCTACTATTACGAAACGGAAGCGGTGAGCGCGAATGCGGAAAAAGGCTATAATGTGGAATACGCGGGAGGATATTCGGCGCAAAAAGCAAATATGACCCTCTGCCGCTACGACTTCACCTCCGACAAGACGGAGAAGGTGGAACGCAACTACCTCTACACGCTCGCCTCATCCTCTTACGGGCTGACCTCTTCCGCGCTCTATAATAGGCGTACGAACGACTTCGACCGATTAACGGTACGCGCCTATCAAAAGACGGACGGCGTGGCGATCGTATCCAACGTTTCTCCCTGCCATACTTTCATTCTCGATGACGAAGCGCTCGTCTCCCTCGACCTCGCCGAAAAAAATATCTCTTCGCCTTCCTTCTATCGGCTCTCCGGGGAGCGCTTCCTCTCAGGGACAACGATCTTCGACAAAGAAATGAATACGGTGGCGGTAGTGCCGAATTACAATAACTACTCCCCCAAAGTTTGGAAAGCCGAGTCGCTTATTTTGGCGCGCGCCGATCTTATGAATTACATTGCGGTGGACTATGACGGGAAAGTGGTGATCGCGGGAATGAACGCCTCGGACATGGGCGATTGCGTGATAAGCGGCGGAAATTTGGCAATGGAAGGAGAAAACGGAGAGATCCTCGTTTTCTCTAAAACCGCGCCGACGGGAAAGAGGTTACACGAAGTGATCGGATTGGAAAAGAACGTTCTCATCTCTTCGGCAAACGGACTTCTCTTCACCGAAACCGGTAACGGTTATACGTTTTACAGTTTCAACGGGAAAAAGATCGGAGAGTTTACAGGAGATACGGACTTGTCCTCCGGCGTGGCATACGGTGCAAAATATTTTTGCACGGCAACCGACGAAAAGGGGGAAACCGTTACTTTGATCTTTCAATAAACGACCGAGCACAAAAGCGGCGCGGCGGGCAAAAGCCCGCCGCGCCGCTTTTTATGCTCAAAAAAGGCAATGCCCTCTCCGCACGGGCGCTTTTTTTCGCCTGCGGGAAAGTTCTACTTTTATTCGACAGCCCCGCCTTGCAAAAAAGGCGCGGTCATGGTATAATACCTCTCGGTTTTTGCTCCGGAGGGGATATGAACAACTACGGCTTCGGCAATTTCATCTATGAGCTCCGCACCGAAAAGGGCTTGTCGCAGAGCGAGCTCGGAAAACTGCTCGGCGTTTCCAACAAGGCGGTGAGCAAGTGGGAGACGGGCGCCGCCGTGCCTCGCCCCGAAAAGCTGACGAAGCTCGCGGAGATCCTCGGCGTCACCGTGGCGGAACTCCTCTGCGCCAAGCGGGCGGAAAAGGAGAACGGCGACGGGGAAGTTTCCTTCGCGATCGACCTGCTCGTCCGCGAATACCGCAGGGCAAAAACGGGGCTTGCGGTCGGGATCGCTCTCTTTCTGCTCGCTCCCCTTTTGATGCTGCTCGTTTTGGGGATCGCATGGGCGACGGGCGATGTCAACAGTCAATGGGCGGTCATCCTCCTCATCCTGTGTTTTCTCCTGTATTTTGCGGGAGAGGCGGGCGTCATCGTGTTTTTTCTCCTCACGGGAAAGAGAAAACGGATGATGTATGCGACTTTTCCGCACAGAAAAGAGGAGATCTCCGCGCGCTCGCATACCCTTCCCCCCGCGAAAAAAGCGGGGAAACTTGCGATCGTCGTTTCGTGCGGCTTCCTGCTCATGTTCCTCGCCGTCGAGATCGTCCTCTGCGTTTTCGGCGTGCTCGGCAAGGATCTGGTGGGGATCGTCACTCTTAGCTGCGCCGCCGCGCTGGCGGTGGGGAACACAGTCTTTGTACAGCTCTGGGCGCGGCGCATCAGGCGGCTTATGAGGGCGGGCAGCTTTGAACGCGCCATCCGTGAGGGGAAATTTCTGCTCGAAGCGTGGCTCCCCGGTCGGTGGAGCGTCATCGCGGACGTCATGCGCCTCAACATCGCCTCTTCCTATTTCTCCCTCGGCAACGACGAGGATTTCCTTTCCTACCTCGGCGAGATCGTGACCGCCGGCGGAAAGATCGCGGCGAGCTATTGGAACTGCCTCTACGCGCTCGCGCAGGGAGGCAGGGCGGCGTTTCTTGCCGAATACGACGCGGATTTTCTGCCGCTCATCCGAAAAAACGACAGACAGGTGCGAAAAGTGGCGGAATACTATGGGGAACGGCTCCGCCTTCTTGCGGAGCTCGCCGCGGACGGCTCCAAGGAAGAGGCGCGAAAAACTCTCCTCTCGCTCATCGAAAACCCCCGCGCGCGCGAACTCATCGAAGCGCTGTGACCGCTCTCTGCCCCGCGGCGGCGCGTTTGAATCGCAAAAGAACCCTATGTGTGCAGAGACCCGCCGCCCAAAATCGGGCGGCGGGTCTCGTTTTTTACAATACGTATTGCATTTTTTGGGTCATTCTTCGCTGTCGTCCGCCTCTTCGACGGGGACATCCGCCGCCGTCTCTTCGGGCGCGGAGACTTCCGCCTCGTCGTCGCGGTCGGTGATGGCGACCGTCGCCACCGTGCCGCCGCGCAGGCTCATGAGCCGCACGCCGCGGGTATTCCGCCCGATCTGGGAGATCGCTTCGCCGTGCATGCGGATGACGATCCCCTGCGAGGACACCATCATCACGTCGAGATCGTCACGGACGAGCTTCATGTTGACGAGAAGCCCCGTCTTTTCGTTAAAGACGCCCGCCTTCACTCCCTTGCCCGCGCGGGTCTGCGTGCGGTACTCGGCGGGATTGGTGCGCTTGCCGTAGCCGTTTTCGGAGACGGTGAGGATATCGAAGCCCTCTTTGAGGACGAGCATATCCACCACCGCGTCGCCCTCGGAGAGGGTGATCGCGCGAACGCCCATCGTGTCTCTGCCCATCGGGCGGACGTCCTCTTCGGAGAAGCGGATGCACTTGCCGGAGCGCGAAGCCACGATGATCTCGTCATTTCCGCTCGCGAATTGCACCGAAATGAGCTCATCGTCCTCGTTGATCTTGATCGCGATCTTGCCGCTCCGCATAATGCGGTCGAACTCGCTCGTCGCCGTCTTTTTGATGAGCCCCTTCTTCGTCGCCATCACAAGGTAGCCCGTGCCGTTTTCGTAGACGGGCAGGATCGCCGCGATCTTTTCGCCCGCATTGAGCTGGACGATATTGACGATCGCCCGCCCCCGCGCCTGCCTGTTCGCTTCGGGGATCTCGTACCCCTTAATGGAGTAGACCTTGCCGAGGTTGGAAAAGAGCAGAATGGGGATATGGGTGGAACAGACGAACATTTGCTCCACAAAGTCGTCCTCTTTGGGGCGGTGCCCCGTAATGCCCACGCCGCCGCGGTTCTGCGCGCGGTATTCGGCAACGGGGAAGCGCTTGATGTAGCCGCCGTGCGTCATGGAGATGACGACGTCCTCCTCGTCGATGAGGTCCTCGTCCTCGATGTCGCCGAGGTCTACGGAGACCTCCGTCTTTCTCTCGGAGGGGTATTTCGCCTTGATCGCTTCGAGGTCGTCGCGGATGATCTTCATCACCCGCCACTCGTTGGCGAGGATGTCTTTCAGGTCCTCGATGGTCGCCTGCAAGGAAGCGAGCTCCTCTTTGAGTTTTTCCACTTCGAGGGCGGTGAGCCGTTGGAGACGCATTTCGAGGATGGCGTTCGCCTGTTTTTCGCTCAGCTCGAACGCCGCGGTGAGTTTTTCGGTCGCCTCGTTTTTATCGCGCGATTCCTTGATGATCCGGATGACTTCGTCGATGTTGGCAAGCGCGATGACGAGCCCCTCGACGATATGGGCGCGTTCCTCCGTCTTTTGAAGGTCGTACTTCGTTCTGCGGCGGATGACTTCCTTCTGGTGGGCGAGATAGTAAGTGAGAATTTCGCGCAGGTTCAGAACTTTGGGCTCGGTGCCGTTTTCGATGAGCGCGAGCAGGATAATGCCGTCCGAAGTCTGCAAGTTGGTGTGCTTGTAGAGGGTGTTGAGGACGACCTGCGCGTTGGCGTCCTTTTTGCATTCGATGACGATACGGAGCCCCTCTCTGCCGCTCTCGTCGCGGATGTCGGAAATGCCTTCGATGCGCTTATCCTTCACCATGTCGGCGATCTGCACGATGAGCTGGGCTTTGTTCACCTGATAGGGAATTTCGGTGACGACGATGCGGGAGCGGACGTTCGCGCCCGTGCCGTGTTCCTCGATCTCGCACTTTGAGCGGATGATGATGTTGCCCTGACCCGTGCGGTACGCCTTGCGGATGCCCCCTCTGCCCATGATGACGCCGCCCGTCGGGAAATCGGGCGCGGGGATGAACTGCATGAGCTCCTCGACGGAAATTTCGGGGTTGTCGATCATGGCGATCGTGCCGTCGATGACTTCGGCGAGGTTATGGGGCGGGATGTTCGTCGCCATGCCGACGGCGATCCCGTCCGACCCGTTGACGAGCAGGTTGGGGAAGCGCGCGGGAAGTACCGCGGGCTCCATTTCGATCCCGTCGAAGTTGGGGAAGAAGTCCACCGTCTCCTTGTCGAGGTCGCGGAGCATTTCGGCGGCGAGCTTGGTGAGGCGCGCCTCGGTATAACGCATGGCGGCGGGCGGGTCTCCGTCCACCGAGCCGAAGTTACCGTGCCCGTCCACGAGCGGGAAATTGATGGTGAAGTCTTGTGCGAGGCGGACGAGCGCGTCGTACACCGACGAATCGCCGTGCGGGTGGAATTTACCCATGACGTCGCCGACGATACGCGCGCACTTGCGGTACGCCTTGTCGTTATACAGTCCCATTTCGTGCATCGCATAGAGGATGCGGCGGTGGACGGGCTTTAAGCCGTCGCGCACGTCGGGAATGGCGCGGGACTTATTGACCGCCATCGCGTAGGCGATGAAGGACCGTTTGAGCTCGTCGTTCACCTCTACGTCGAGGATCTTCGTCATTTCGAGCGTCTTTTTGAATTCTTCGGTAAGTTCGGGACTTGTTTCTCTCTTAGCCATAATAATATTGGTTCCTTAATTGTTGTTCCTTAAAATCGTAATTTGACAAGACTCTCGGCTGCTATGTCGAGGGGGAAGGCGGTGTTCGTTAGCTTTGCAGACACCCCTTTCGCCGCTCGCTTTGCTCGCGCCACCCACCCCTCAAGGGGTGGGCAGTGTAGATCCTTGGCGCCCCCTTGAGGGGGAGCTGTCACCAAAGGTGACTGAGGGGGTGGTTATTCCAAATTTAAGTAATACAATATCGCGTTTTTTACCTTCTCGAACTCTTTGGCGATCTCGTAATTCGAAAACCGAACCACGGTCATGCCGTTTCGTCGAAAAAATTCCGTCCGTTCGAAATCATATTGTTCTTGTAATCCCTCAAAATGTTGCGAACCGTCTAATTCAAGAACAAGTTTCTTCTCTGCACAATAGAAATCCGCAATATACCGATCAATCACTTTTTGTCTGACAAATTTGTAGGGCAAGTATTTGAGAAACGTGTACCATAACTTGCGCTCTTCCTTCGTCATTGCTTTGCGTAAGGCTTTTGCCCTTTTTATCAGTTCGGGATTGTAAAGCTCGTTCATGACGACACCCCTTCCGCCGCTCGCTTTGCTCGCGCCACCCTTCTCACGCGGGTAGAGCCCCGCGCTTAGTCACCGTTCGCGCTTCTAATGCGCTACTTCGCCTACGGCTCGTGCCGCCTAAGGAACAAACATTAGAAAGGCGGGACACTCCTGTCACAGCGCGCCAACGGTTATCAACCGTTGGCAGAAGGCGCTGTTCCTCCTCAAGGGGTGGGCAAGGATTACTTTCTCAGATGTCTAAATCCGTTACCAGCGTGGCGTTTTCTTCGATAAACTTCCGACGAAGCGCGGGGCTCTCGCCCATGAGTATGTTGAACATCTTGTCCGCCTCGACCGCATCCTCCATGGAGACCTTGATGAGGGTGCGGGTGGCGGGATTCATCGTGGTATCCCACAGCTGTTCGGTGCTCATCTCCCCTAAGCCCTTGTACCGCTGATACTCCACTTTGTTGTTGTTCGCCGCGTCGAAGAGCACCTTCTCCTCTTCGGAATAGAGGTACACGTCCTCTTTCCCCTTGACGCTCGCCTTGTAGAGGGGCGGCTTTGCCGAATACACATGCCCGTGCTCGATGAGGGGGCGCATGTAGCGGAAGAGGAAGGTGAGGAGCAAAATGCGGATATGCGCGCCGTCAACATCGGCATCGGTCATGGAGATGATGCGGTCGTAGCGGAGCTTGCTCTCGTCGAAATCGTCTAAAATGCCGCAGCCGAACGCCGTGATCATCGCCTTGATCTCCGCGTTTTCGAGCGCGCGGTTGAGGCGCACCTTTTCGACGTTGAGGATCTTCCCGCGGAGGGGCAGGATCGCCTGAAATCTTCTGTCTCTGCCCTGCTTCGCGGTGCCGCCTGCCGAATCGCCCTCGACGATGTAAATTTCACACAGTTCGGGGCGCTTATCCGAGCAATCGGCGAGTTTGCCGGGGAGGGTGGTCGATTCGAGCACCCCCTTCCGCCTCGTGAGCTCACGGGCGTTTCTCGCCGCGTCGCGCGCCTTCTGCGCCGTGATACAGCGCAGGACGAGCTCCCGCGCCACGGAGGGGTGTTCCTCGATGTAGGTACCGAATTCGTCCGCCACAGCCTTGTTGACGAAGGGGCGGATGAAGGAGTTGTTGAGCTTATCCTTCGTCTGCGATTCGAACTGCGCGTCCTCTAATTTGACGGAGACGACGGCGGTAATGCCCTCGCGCACGTCCTCGCCCGTGAGACGGTCGCTCTCTTTGAGCAGATTGAGCTTCCTGCCCGCGTCGTTGATGACCTTGGTGAGCGCAAGCTTCAATCCCTCGACGTGCGTTCCGCCGTCGATGGTGTTCACGTTGTTTGCGTAGGAATAGATGACTTCGTTGTAGCTCTCGTTGTATTGCAGGGCGACCTCGCAGACCGTCGTGCCCTCCTGCGCCTCGAAATAGAGGGGCTGTTCGAAGAGGACTTCGCTCCCCTGGTTGAGCTCCTCGACGAGCTCGCGGATCCCCCCCTCATAGCAAAATTCGTCCCTGCGCGCCTTTTCCCCGCGAAGGTCGGTGAGGGTGATCGTGAGCCCCTTGTTGAGGAAGGCGAGCTCTTTCAGCCGCGTTTTGAGCGTTTCGTATTTGAAGGTGATCGTCTCGAAGATCTCCGCGTCGGGGAAGAAGGTGACTTTGGTCCCCGTTTTTTCGGTATCGCCGACGATCGCGAGCGGGCGCTGGGGCACGCCGCGGTTGTAGACCTGCTTGTAGATATGCCCGTTCTGGCAGACTTCCGCCTCCAACCATTCGGAGAGCGCGTTCACCGCCTTTACGCCGACGCCGTGGAGCCCCGACGAAACTTTATAGCCCGAATCGCCGCCGAACTTGCCGCCCGCGTTGACTTTGGTAAAGACGACTTCCACGGTGGATATGCCCTCTTTCGGGTGAATTTCGGTGGGAATGCCCCTGCCGTTGTCCTCCACGGTACAACTGCCGTCCGCGTTGATCGTGACGTCTACGCGGTCGCAATAGCCCGCGAGCGCCTCGTCGATGGAATTATCGACGACTTCGCTGACGAGATGGTGAAGCCCCTTTTCGTCGGTGGAACTGATGTACATGCCGGGACGTTTGCGGATATGCTCCAACCCGTCGAGCACCTGGATTTGTTCTGCGCCGTAAGCGCCTTCGACTTTTTCGGACATATTGTTCTCCTTCCTCGCGCGCACCCGCGCGCATATACTCGCGTGCGCGTGTACGCGCGTCACAATTTATTATAGCATACTCCGCGCGGTTTGTATAGCGATTTCTGCCTGTATTTTGTTGAAATTTTCACCCCTTTTTCGGTTTTTGCGGGCAAAAAAGAGACCGCCGTGCGGCGGTCTTTCGAAAAACGGCTCTTTTGCCGTCTGTTATTCTTCCGTTTTCACCGGCGTGCCTTCGGTATAGCCGAACGCCTCCGCCGCATACCGGGCGACCTCCTCGCACGTCTCCGCCGAAAAGAGCTTCCGCTTCCACTCCGCGGCGCCCCTTCTTCCCTTCAAGTAAAACGCCGCCATTTTGCGCATGAACACGCAGGCGAAATGCTCGCCGTAGAGCTCCTTCGTCTCTTCGAGCTGCCGGGGGAAAAGCTGCGAGAAGGGCGGCTCGTCCCGTTGGAGCGCCTCCGAAAATACCTGCGGGCGGTAGAGCGCGGCGCGGGCGATCATCACCCCGTCCACTCCCGTGCGGTCGATCATCTTGCGGATGTCCTTGTCGTTCCACACGCCGCCGTTGCCGATGACGGGGATCTTGACCGCCTCTTTCGCCTCGCGGATCTGTTCGAAATCGACGGGACCCGCATAGATTTTATCCCGCGTTCTGCCGTGGACGACGATCATACTCGCGCCCGCGCCCTCGCAAAGCCGCGCGAATTCCGCCGCGCGCCTGTCCCCCTCCTTTACGCCCACGCGGAATTTGACGCTGATCCGCTTGCCGCTCTTCGCGCATTCGGAGATGATCTGTTCGGCGAGTTTGGGGTTCTCCATGAGGGCGTTCCCCTCGCCGTTTCGCACGATCTTGGGCATGGGACAGCCCATGTTGATGTCGATGAGGTCGAACTTCGAAAGTTCCTCGCTCTCGCAGGTGGCGCGCATCAGAACGGGCACGCTCCCAAAGATCTGTACCGCCTTCGGGCTCTCGTCCTCGCCCGTATAGAGGATGCGTCTGCTGTCCTCACTGCCGAAGGCGAGCCCCTTACAACTCACCATTTCGTTGAAGGCGAGCCCCGCTCCGAGACTGCGGCACATCTTTCGGAACGGGTAGTTGGTGTACCCCGCCATCGGCGCCAGAAAAATGTTGTTTTCGAGCTTCAAGCCCGCGATTTCGAGTTCATGAACGGTCATGCTTCGCCTTCTTGTAGTATTCGTCCCTCTCCGCCTGGGAGAGCTCTGCGGAGTCCTTTCCGTCCGCCCGCACCAAGGCCTCGTAGCGCGTGTAGCGCGCCTGCATCTTTTTCACGGTATCGAGGAGCGCCATTTCGCAATCGTCGCCGATCGCCCGCCCCAGCTCCGCCATGCAGAAGAGCAGATCGCCGAATTCCTCGTGCACGCGCTCCTTTTCGCCCGTGCGGAGCACCTGGGTAAGTTCGGCGTATTCCTCGCGGAATTTCTTCTCGAAGCCCTCCGCCGTCGCCTTGTCCCAGCCGCCCTTTTCCATGCGCTTCGCTACCTTTTGCGCGCGGAGCAGCGCGGGGAAGCACGGCGGCACGTCGTTGACCGCGTCCGAATACGACGTTTGGTGTTTTTCCGCCATCTTGTTCTTATCCCACACGGAGAGCGCGCCGTCCGCGCCCGACGCCTTGTCCTTGCCAAAGACGTGGGTGTGCCGCGTGATGAGTTTTTCGCACAGCGCGGTGAGCATATCGGTTACGGTAAAGTTCTCCGCCTCTTCCTCGATGAGGGCGTGAAAGACAGATTGCATGAGAACGTCCCCCGCTTCTTCGCACATTTTATCGGGGTCTTTTGCGTCGATGGCGTCCACGAGCTCGTACGCCTCTTCGATGGCGTTGATGCGGATGCTCTCATGGGTCTGCGCCCGATCCCACGGACAGCCGTCGGGGGCGCGCAGGCGCCGCATGACGGCGACGAAGTCCTCAAAGCCGAACCGTTTCTTTTCGAGCAGGGGGACGTCGCAAAGGACGAGCGCCGTGCGGGGGGAATAATCCTTTCTGCGGTCGATCTCATAGAGCAAGATCTTTTCCGCCCCGTCCTCCCCGACGAAATAGGCGGGCGCCTCGTCGCCGAATTCCTCCGACAGGCGAAGTTTTACGTCGCCCGCGAGGAGCGCGTTGTCGAGGTCGTACACCACGAGAGGCAATGCGAGCTTCTTCCCCGCAAGGTCGTACGCGGAGACCGCCGTATATCCGCCCGTAAGCCCCGCGGCGGCGCTTGCCGCCGCCGATTTGGAGACCCCTTCGATGATATTCGCCCCCTTGATGAGCGAGGCGGCGCGGTCCTCGAACACGCCCCCTTCCACGCAATAGCAAAGGTCGATCCCCTCGGCGCGCCGTTTGATCTCCGCCGCCAGATTTTTGGCGAGCGTATCGAAATTTCTGCTCCGCTCGAATACGCCGTCCAGCGTTTCGAAGGGGATCCCCTCATCCTTCAAACTCTCCGCGGCGGGCGACATATTCCGCACGAGCACTTTTTGTGCCGCCTTCATGGCGGCGATTGCCCGCGCCGAAACGTCTCCCTGTTTTGTTCCCAACCCGATGATCGTGATCACGCTTTTCTCCCCGTTTTTGTTTCATAGTATAGTACAAATCGAGAAAAAAAGCAAGAAGATAACAGGCATTTGCCGCGATTGCCGCCCCGCCGACGGAAAATCGCGGGTCTCCGACCAGCGCGAGCTGTAACAGAAGTTTGAGCACGACGGCGCACAGCATGGAAAACGCCGCCTTTTTCGCCCTTCCCATCCCCGTGAGACAGGCGGCAAGGGTATCCACGCCCGCGAGCGCCGCCGCCGAAACGGACATCGTTTTCACGAGCAGAACGAGCGTTTCCGTCTCCGCGGGCGCAAGCCCCCCGTACAGAAGGGAGACGATGGGGCGCGCCAAAAAGAACAGCCCCGCGGCACAGGGCAGGGAAAAGAGCAGGGTGAGAAGGAGCGCCTGCATCGCCTTGACCGTGCCCGCTTCCTCTTCCCCCCGCGCAAAGGAGCGCGCGACGGCGGGCACCGCCGCGGCGGCAAGCCCGTAGCTCGCCGTGGCGGGAAGGGAAACGAGGGAGAGCGCGCACCCCGCAAACAGCCCGTAGAGCGCAACGGCGTTTTGGGAAGAGCCCCCCAAAAGCCGCACCAAAACGACGCTGTCGAGCGTCTGCGAGAGCGGAAGGAGGGAGGTCGCCGCCATGACGGGAAGCGCGGAAAAGAGGATCTCCGTGCCTGAAACGCGGCAAGCGGGGAGCATTCTCCGCTTCGGCTCCGAAAGACTCCGCACATAGAGGCAAAGCAGCGCCGCCGCCTCCGAGAGGGTTACGGCAAACAGGCAGGAAGCCACGGCAAGCGGCGTGTTTTCCCGATAACGGTAGGCAAAAAACAGACCAAGCCCCGCCTTGAAGAGCTGTTCGACGATCTCGGAAAGGGCGGTGGGAACCATGTTGTTCTTCCCCTGGAAATAGCCGCGAAAAACCGCGATGAGCGCCACGAGGAATACGGAGGGCGCCAGCGCGAAATAGCAACGGAGCAGTTCCCCGCTCCCCTGCGCGCGGCTCATGGCGGGGGCGAGCAGGCAGAAGATCGCCGTGCCGCACGCTCCCAAAAGCGCGAACAGCTTTAACGCCGTTTTTAAGGTGCCGCCATTTCCCCCCGTCGCCTCTTCGCGGGCGATCGTGCGGGAAAACGCCGAAGGGATCCCCGCCGAGGAAAAAGTGAGCAACACGCAAAAAAGCGGATACGCCATCTGGTACAGCCCCATGCCGTAGCCGCCCAAAAGCGAAGTGAGCGGAATGCGGTACAGAACGCCGATCCCCTTTGCGAAAATGCCGCCGAGGGAGATCACCGCGGCGGATCTGAGATAGTTCGAACGCTTCATGATATGTAAGGCGTCCCCCGCGGGAAGCGGGAACGGCGCCCTTCTTGTTTATTCGAACTGATTTGCGATAATATCCGACGTGAGACGCGCGAGTTTTACCGCCGAAGCCTCCATGACCGCCCCTTCGTCGGTGGAAAGGAGCACCACCGCGCCCAAGCAGTCGCCGTTCGAGACGACGGGGACGATGACCTGCGCCGTGACGGTGAGATCGCTGTCCGCCGCGATCGGCAAAATGTCGCCGCCCTCGGCTTTGCTCGCAAGATAGCTCCTGCGCGAGAGCATGACTTCCGTCATCTTGTCCGAAACGGACTTGCCCGTAAGCGATTTCTTGCCCGCGCCGCTCGCCTGCAAAACGCCGTCCGTATCGCAGATGACGGCAAGATACCCGCTCTGTTCGTTGAGCGATTTTGCCGTGCCCCTCGCAAACTGGTCGATGCTCGCGATGGGCGAGTATTTTTTGAGCATGAGTTCGTCGCGGTCGGTGAAGAGTTCCAAGGGATCTCCCTCCCGGATGCGAAGCGTTCTCCTTATTTCTTTGGGGATGACGACCCTTCCGAGCTCGTCAATCCTTCTTACGATTCCCGTTGCTTTCATATCAACCTCCATATACTTTCAATATGCGGAGCATTTTGGATTTCTATGCAAAATATTGCCCCCGCCGCCCGCGCCGAGACAAGATCCGTATAAAGAAGCGCCGCGCCGCCTGCGGATCGCAGGCGGCGCGGCGCTTTCTTCTGTTTATTTGCGGTATTCTTCGATGAGCGCCTTGAAGGCGGGCAGGCTCCGCTCGATGACGGAGCGCTCCACGCAGTAGGAGATGCGCACATAGCCGTTCACCCCGAAGCTGTCTGACGGGACGAGGAGAAGCTCGTGCCCCTTCGCCCGCTCGCAAAACTTCTTCGCTTCGGGCTCCAACGCCTGCACGAACAGGTAGAACGCGCCTTCGGGGGGAATACAGCGGTAGCCGTATTCTTTGAGGGCGTTGTACAAAAGATCGCGGCTTTTCTGATATTCTCCGACGTCGGACGACTTACCAAGACATTTTGCGACGACCCGCTGGAAGAGGACGGGCGCGCAGACGAAGCCGAGCGCGCGTCCCGCGCCGCAGACCGCCGAAAAGAGTTCTTCCGCGCCCGCGCACTTGGGCGAGACCGCGATATAGCCGATCCGCTCGCCCGCAAGGGAGAGCGCCTTCGAAAAGGAATACAGCACGACGGAATGCTCGTAAAAGTTCATGACGTATGGCACTTCCGCCCCATAAGTGAGTTCGCGGTAGGGCTCGTCGGCAAGGAGCAGGATGGGCTCTCCCCTTTCCGCCGATTTTTTGCGCAGAAGGGCGGCGAGCGCCTCAATCTCCGCCGCGGAATATACCGCTCCCGAAGGATTGTTGGGGGAATTGAGTAGGACCGCCTTCGTGTTTTTCCCGATACATCCTGCAAGTTTCTCCGCGTCGGGATGAAATACTTCGTCCGTCGGGGCGACGACGAGCTTCCCGCCCGCCCGCTCGACGAACACGCGGTATTCGGGGAAGAAGGGCGCAAACACGACAACTTCGTCCCCCTCGTTCAAGACCGCATTCAAGATCACCGTGAGGGAAGCAGACGCGCCGCAGGTCATATAGATGAGTTCGGGGCTCATTTCGGCGCCGAAGCCCGACGCAATGTAGTTTGCGACCGCCTCGCGCACTTCGGGCAAGCCGGGCGCGGAAGAATAGCCGTGCAAGGCGACGGACGGCATTTCGCGGAGCAGACGCTCCGTCTCTTCCTGCACGCACGCGGGCGCGGGCACGCCGGGATTGCCGATGGAAAAATCGAATACGTTTTCGCTCCCGACGATCTTTTTCCGCTTTGCGCCGTATTCGAACAGCTCGCGGATATCCGACCGCTCCTTGCCGAGTTTGATCATTTTCCGATTGTACATTATTTTTTCTCCGTCAGGATTTTGATTGTAAATTAGGAAGCGTGGTGGCGGGGGTTTTGTTGTCCCCCGCATAGCGGGGGAAAGTGGCACGAAGTGCCGAAAGGGGGCGGTTTACCATGCAAGTGAATAAGGAGCCCCTCCCCTACCCCTCCCCCGCGCGAATGCGCGGGGGAGGGCAAGAAAAAGCAAAACACTGCGGCGACCCTTCGACAAGCTCAGGGTGACATATTTAGAAAGCTCGTCCGTTACTTCGGAGCTTTGCTCCTCGTGCCGCGCTTAGAGAAACAGAACAGCGCGCGGGGCAGGGTGACGGATTTAGGAATGCACTTTCTAATTCGTCATTCCGAGCCTGTCGAGGAATCGCCTTGGCGTTAAGACTGCGGCGACCCTTCGACAAGCTCAGGGTGACATTATTGGAACGTGCGCGCGGGGCAGGGTGACGTGTTTAGAAAGGGCGGGCGGGGTGACAATTTGGAGCCCCCTCCCCTACCCCTCCCCCGCGCGAATGCGCGGGGGAGGGCAAATGTGCGCGTTGGAAAACCACGCTTTTCCATAAGCGCCCACAATTTGCCGCATACTTGCGGCTTAATGTCCGATGAAACGAACGAGAGGGCAAAAAGGTTAAGGCGATACAGCACGTTTCCTCGAACGATTCTTTACGACGACACCCCCTCAGTCACCTTCGGTGACAGCTCCCCCTCAAGGGGGAGCCAAGTGTGGTGAGGGGTGGCGCGAGCAAAGAATCGTTCGAAACCTAAGAATCGTTCGCCCCCCTCACAGTACCTTTTTCAAAAACTGACCCGTGTAGCTGTTTTCGCAGGCGGCGACCTCTTCGGGCGAGCCCGTTACAACGATCGTGCCGCCCCCGTCTCCCCCTTCCGGTCCGAGATCGATGATATGATCCGCCACTTTGATGACGTCGAGATTGTGTTCGATGACGATGACGGTATTCCCGCCGTCGCGAAGTTTCAGCAGAATTTTAACGAGTTTATCGACATCGTAACTCGAAAGTCCCGTCGTCGGTTCGTCGAGAAGATACACCGTTTTGCCCGTGGAGCGCTTCGAAAGTTCCGTGGCGAGCTTTACCCGCTGTGCCTCCCCGCCCGAAAGGGTGGTTGAGCTCTGCCCCAACTTGATGTAGCCGAGCCCCACCTCGTTGAGGGTGGAAATTTTGTTGTAAATTGTTGTAACGGGTTTGAAAAATTCGCACGCTTCCTCGACCGTCATATCCAAAACGTCCGCGATCGTCTTGCCCTTATAGCGCACTTCGAGCGTTTCGCGGTTATAGCGCTTGCCGCCGCAGACTTCGCAGGGAACATAGACGTCGGGCAAGAAATGCATCTCGATCTTCATTATGCCGTCGCCCTGACAGTTTTCGCACCGCCCGCCCGCAACGTTAAAGGAGAACCGCCCCGATTTGAAGCCCATCATCTTGGCGTCGGGCGTCGCCGCGAACAGCTCGCGGATCGCGGTGAATACCCCCGTATAAGTGGCGGGGTTGCTCCTCGGCGTTCTGCCGATGGGAGACTGGTCGATGGCGATCACCTTGTCGAAATATTCGAGCCCCGTAAAACTTCCGCTCTTTCCGAAGGGGAGACGGGCGCCGCCGAGGTTATTCGAAAGAATGGGCAAAATGATCTCGTTCACGAGGGAGGACTTCCCCGAACCGCTCACCCCCGTAACGAGGGTGAGGAGCCCCGCGGGGATCTCCGCCGTAAAGCCCTTCAAGTTGTTCTGGCGGCAATCTTCGACCGTGAGCCACCTGCCGTCGGGGCGTTTGCGCACGGGGGGGACCTCGATCTTTCTCCGCCCCGAAAGATAGTCGCCCGTGAGGGAATCGGGGGCGTTCATGATGTCCTCCACGCTGCCGCAGGCGACGACCTGACCGCCGTGCACCCCGGCGCGGGGACCGATGTCTACAATGTAATCCGCCGCCCGCATGGTATCCTCGTCGTGTTCGACGACGATGAGCGTATTGCCGAGATCTCTGAGCCCTTTCAGAGAGGCGAGCAGTTTCTCGTTGTCCCGCTGGTGGAGCCCGATGCTCGGCTCGTCGAGAATGTATAAGACGCCCGAAAGGGCGCTTCCGATCTGGGTGGCAAGGCGGATGCGCTGGCTCTCTCCCCCCGAAAGGGTCGCCGCCGAGCGGGTGAGGGTGAGATAGTCGAGCCCGACGCCCACCAAAAAGTTGATCCGCGCCTTGATCTCCTTCAAGATGACGTCGGCAATGGCGTGTTCGGTTGCCGACAGCTTTAACCCTTCGAGGAAGGAATAGAGCCCGCCCACGGGAAGATCGCAGGCCTCATAGATGTTTTTTCCGCCCACGGTTACGGCGAGCGCCTCTTTTTTCAGCCGTTTGCCGTGGCAGACGGGACAATCGGACGTGCGCATATACCGCTCGATGTCCCACTTTACCCCCTCGGAAGAGGTCTGGTTGTAGCGGCGCTGTAAGTTATTGACGAACCCCTCCCACGCGCTCTTGTAGGTGGAATGGAAGGAGCGCGTTTCGTATTCGAGTTCGAGTTTTTCCCCGTTCGAACCGTACATCAAAAGGTCGTAGATCTCTTTGGGAAGGTCTTTTACGGGGACGTCGAGCGAAAACCCGAAGTGCCGCGAGAGCGCTCCGAGATACATTTGGGTCACCGTGGAACTGTCGAGGTTCCACCCGCTGATGCGGATCGCCCCCTCCCGCAACGTCTTGCTCTTGTCGGGGCAGATGAGGTCGGGATCGACGATCTGGCGGAAGCCGAGCCCCGAACATTCGGGACAGGCGCCCCACACCGTATTGAAGGAGAAGAGGCGGGGCTCGATCTCCTCGATGGAAATGCCGCAGTCGGGGCAGGAATAGCGGGAGGAATAGAGGGTCTCCTCCCCGCCGCAGTCGATCACGACGAGCCCGTCCGAAAGTTTCAGCGCCGTCTCCAAGCTCTCCGTGAGCCGCTTTAAGGCCCCCTCTTTTATGACGAGACGGTCGATGACGACGGAGATGTTGTGCTTGATGTTCTTTTCGAGGCGGATCTCCTCTTGGAGATCGTAGACGATGCCGTCAATCTTGACGCGGGCATAGCCGCTCTTCCGGAATCCCGAAAGCTCTTTGGAATATTCCCCCTTTCTCCCCCGCACGACGGGGGCGTTGACGAGGATCTTGCTCCCCTCCGGCATTTCCATGACCTTATCGGCGATCTCATCCACCGTCTGGCGGCGGATCTCCCTGCCGCAACGCGGGCAGTGCGGAATGCCGATACGGGCGTACAAGAGGCGGAGATAGTCGTAGATCTCCGTCACCGTGCCCACGGTGGAGCGCGGGTTGTGGCTCGTCGTCTTTTGGTCGATGGAGATCGCGGGGGAGAGCCCCTCGATGCTCTCGACGTTGGGTTTTTCCATCATGCCGAGAAATTGGCGCGCGTAAGAGGAGAGGCTCTCCATATAGCGCCGCTGTCCTTCGGCGAAGATCGTATCGAAGGCGAGCGTAGACTTTCCCGAACCGCTCACTCCCGTAAAGACGGTGAGCGCGCCGCGCGGGATGCGCACGTCGATATTTTTGAGGTTATTTTCTTTCGCCCCTTTTACATAGATCCAGTCTTTCATAGCAGTATCCGCGTTTTTTATCCGCCGAAATTTTTTCCGTCCGAAACTTCTTCCGCAATCTTTCTCACGGCGCGGTCGATCTCCCACCAGTTTTCTCCCCCGTAAGCGATCTCCGCGGCGCGGCTACGGT
Organism: uncultured Clostridia bacterium; assembly: GCA_947632015.1. Taxonomy (GTDB): domain Bacteria; phylum Bacillota; class Clostridia; order Christensenellales; family Borkfalkiaceae; genus Gallimonas. The sequence goes on from CANRNP010000002.1 coordinate 18,661, forward strand.
TGTGCCGTCCTACGGCGAGCACCGCCGCAACGCCCGCGCTTTGCGCGCCGAGACAGGCGCCGACGTCGTCGTCCACCAAAACGGAGATCCCGTGCGCCGCGCAGTAGGGTCCCTTGCCCTCATAGGGGATATCCGCCACCACTTCGTCGTAGGGGATCCCCTTTTCGCCGAGCCATTCGCGGCTCATTCCCGCGGGGTCGCGGAAAAATCCGCGGTAGCGCGCCGTGAGGATGATGACCTCGTGCCCCGCCGCGCGCCAGGCGGAGAGCGTTTCCGCGGCTCCCTCGCGCGCCTCGGCATTCCGGAAGGCGGCGTCGCCCCCGCCTTCGCGCAAAAACCGCCTGACGTCCTCCTCTTTCCAGTCGAAGATCTCGGCGAGGCGGTCCGCCTGCGGGCGGAGAGGCAGGAAGGGCAATCCCTCCCGCGCGATATATTCGCTCGCATATTCGAAGCGTTTCACGACGTTGAGCGTATCGTCGATGTCCACCGCGATCTTCATTGTTTCCTCATCCGTTTCCTCAGTTCGTTGATCATCTCGCGGATCTCGATCGCCCGCTCGAAGTCGAGCTGGGCGGAAGCAACCTTCATGAGCGCCTTTAACTTTTCGATCTCTTCGGGAATATCCTTCATCTTGATCTCCCCCGCCTGTTTCGCCTTGCTCGTGATGACGAAGGAGGAGCGCACCTCTTTGACGATCGTTTTCGGCACGATGCCGTGCGCTTCGTTATACGCCTGCTGTTTTCTGCGCCTGCGCTCCGTCTCTTCGATGGCGCGCGCCATACTGCCCGTCATCTCGTCGGCATACATGATGACCCGCCCCTCGGCGTTCCGCGCGGCTCTGCCGATCGTCTGCACGAGCGACGTCTCGCTCCGCAAAAAGCCCTCTTTGTCCGCGTCCAGAATGGCGACGAGCTTCACTTCGGGAAGGTCGAGCCCCTCGCGGAGCAGGTTGATGCCGCACAGCACGTCGAACTCGCCGCTTCTGAGCCCGTTTACGATGTCTATGCGCTCCAACGTGTCGATGTCGGAGTGCATATAGCGCACTTTGATGTTGTTCTCTTTGAGGTAATCCGTCAAAGATTCCGCCATACGTTTCGTTAAAGTGGTTACAAGCACCCGCCCGCCGCTTTGGACGGCGGCGTGGATCTCGGAGAGAAGATCGTCGATCTGCCCTTTCGTGGGGCGCACCGTAACGGGGGGGTCCAGAAGCCCCGTCGGACGGATGAGCTGTTCCACGACCTGCCCCGCCTGTCCGAGCTCGTAGGGCGCGGGCGTCGCCGAAACGCAGATGAGCTGCGGCACGCGCGCGTCGAATTCCTCGAAGGTGAGCGGGCGGTTGTCGTAGGCGGAGCGCATGCGGAAGCCGTAATCCACCAGATTGATCTTGCGCGAAAGGTCTCCGTTGTACATGGCGCGGATCTGCGGGATCGTCATGTGGCTCTCGTCGATAAACACGAGGAAGTCGGGCGGGAAGTAGTCGAGCAGGGTAAACGAGGGCTGTCCGGGCGAGCGCCCGTCGAAATAGCGGGAATAGTTCTCGATCCCCGAACAATAGCCGATCTCTTTCATCATTTCGAGATCGTGCTCGGTGCGCTGGCGGAGGCGTTGCGCTTCGAGCAGTTTTCCCGCGTCCTCGAACGCCTTCACCTCCCCTTCGAGGTCCTCCGCGATCATGGAGAGGGCGGTGGCGAGCCGCTCGCTTCCCACCGCATAGTGGCTGGCGGGAAAGATGACGGCGTGCGAGAGGGAAGAGACGACCTTCCCCGTAACGACGTCCTCTTCCCCGATGGAATCGATCTCGTCGCCGAAAAACTCCACACGGATCGCAACTTCGGAGTTGGACGCGGGGAAAATTTCGACCACGTCCCCGCGGACGCGGAAGGTGGAGCGCTTGAAATCCATATCCCCGCGGGAATAGTGGATCTCCACGAGACGGCGCAACAGCTCGTCCCGCGAGAGCTCCTGTCCGGGGCGGAGAGAAACGCCGAGGCGGAAAAATTCTTCGGGCGCGCCCAAGCCGTAGATGCAGGAGACGGAGCTCACCACGATCACGTCGTCCCGCTCCCCCAGAGAACAGGTGGCGGCGTTGCGGAGCTTGTCGATCTCGTCGTTCATCGAAAGGTCTTTCTCGATGTAAGTATCGGTAGAGGGAATGTAGCTCTCCGGCTGATAATAATCGTAATACGAGACGAAATATTCCACGCGGTTTTCGGGGAAGAACTCGCGGAATTCCCCCGCGAGCTGGGCGGCGAGCGTCTTGTTGTGCGCGATGACAAGGGTGGGACGTCCTACATTTTTGATGACGTTCGCCATTGTAAAGGTCTTTCCGCTCCCCGTCACCCCGACGAGCACCTGCGTGCGGATGCCGTCGAGAACGCCCTCGGTGAGCTTCTCGATCGCTTCGGGCTGATCGCCCGTGGGGGCGAACGGCGATACGAGTTTATATTCGTGATGTTCCATTTTTTCGCTCCCCCCAACAAACATTCGTTTATAATATAATAGCCCTTTCGGGCGGAAATGTCAAGCAAAAACAGAGTTTCAGCCGAAGATCATGCGGAGCAGGATCCCGACGACGAAGGTGATGACCGCGCCGAGCGCCGCGACCGCAAAGCGGAAAAATACCCCCCGTTTGCGCTGGTAATCGCGGCGGCGGTAACTCAGCCCCGCCTCGTGCATGAGGATGACGTACGTCTTTTCTCCCCTGCGCTCCGATTCGACGAATTCGAAATACCCGTCGAGGGCGAGGCTGTTGAGCGTGCGTTCCAACACTGCCTCGTCGTATTTCCCCTTTGCGGGAAGGACCGCCGTGAGCTCGCAGGGGGCGACCAAAAACCGCTCTTTGCCGCCGGAGAGCTCGAATACGGCGTTCATCACTTCGTTTTCGCGCCTGTTGAGCCGATCGCTGATCATATTCCCCCCGCGAATAAGGCGATCGCAAAGGCGATGAGCGAGCCCAAAAATGCGCCCAAAAACCCGCCGAGCGCAGACATGAAAACGACAGCCGCGCGGCGGCGCGCCCCCTCGCGGCGGTTTTCTTTGAGCGTTTCGAAATAGAGCCGTCCCTCGGACAGCGGGCAGAGGCAATACACCCCCTCGTCCGCATATTTCACGTCGATATAGCGGCGCTCCGAAAGATAGGAGAGCATCTTTTTGAGCTCTTCCCGCGAGACGTCCCCCGAAAAACAGGAGAGGAGCTCCTTCTCTTCGGCGATCTTGAACCCGCCCTCGCCGCAAAATTCGTTGATTTTTTCGAGCAACGCGCTCGTTCTCTCGTCCAGCATACCTTATCCGCAGATAGTATGGACGTCGGACGCGCAGAAAATGCAACTTGGGGCGCGCTGCGGGCGTTTTCCGCCGGAAAAAGGCGGGAACTATTTATTGAAATTGTCTTTGAGGGAGACGATCTCCGAGAGGACGAGCTTGCCGTTTTCGGTACATTTTTTATAGTACCCCGTGCGCATGAGCTGGAAGGGCGCGCCCTCTTCCGCTTCGGCAAGATAGGGCTCCGCCTTGCCAAAGAAGATGTGTTCGCTGTTTTCGTTCATCCGTTCGGAGAAATCCTGCCCCGCGTAGTCCGCGTCGCGCAGAAGATGTTCGTAGCGGCGGATCTCCGCGTCCTTGCAGGTCTTGGCGTCTACCCACTGGATGACCCCCTTCGCCTTGACGCCGCTCGTATCCGAGCCGCTGCGCGAATCGGGCAGATAGGTCGCTTTTACTTCGACGACGTTCCCCTTCCCGTCGGTGACCGCCTCGTCGCAACGCACGATGTAGGCGTTTTTGAGGCGTACATAGCCGCCGATCTTGCCGCGGTAGTATTTGGGCGGCGGGTCGAGGGAGAAATCGCTCCGCTCGATGTAGAGTTCGCCCGAAAAGCGCACCTTGCGCGTGCCGGCGTTGCTGTCCGTCTGGTTGATCTCGAAGTCTACCTCTTCGCTTCCCTCATAGTTGACGAGGGTGAGCTTTATGGGGTCGAGCACGGACATGGCGCGGGGGGCGTGGACGTTGAGATAGTCCCGCACGACCGCCTCGAAGTAGGAGATCTCGCACTCGGAGTTTGCCTTGGCAACGCCGATACGGGAGCAGAAATCTTTGATCGCTTCGGCGGGGATGCCGCGGTTGCGGAGCCCCGCGAGGGTGGGCATCCGCGGGTCGTCCCAGCCGTGGACGGAGCCGTCCTCAACGAGCTTTTTGAGGTAACGTTTGCTCATGACGAGGTTGGTGACGTTGAGCCGCGCAAACTCGATCTGCCGCGGCTTGGGAGAAAAGCCCAGATTGATCCCCACCCAGTCGTAGAGCGGGCGGTGATCTTCGAATTCGAGGGTGCAGAGGGAATGGGTCACCCCTTGCAGATAATCGCAGATGGGGTGGGCGTAGTCGTACATCGGGTAAATGCACCACTTGTCCCCCGTTCTGTGGTGGGTGGCGTGCAAAATGCGGTAGATGACGGGATCGCGCATGTTCACGTTGGGCGAGGACATGTCGATCTTGGCGCGGAGACACTTTTCGCCGTCCGCGTATTTGCCGTCCCGCATTTCGCGGAAGAGTTTGAGATTTTCCTCGGCGGTGCGGTTCCGATAAGGGCTCTCCTTGCCGGGTTCGGTGAGGGTGCCGCGGGTATTTTTGATCTCCTCGGCGGAAAGGTCGCACACGAACGCCTTGCCGTCAAGGATGAGTTTTTCGGCATATTCGTAAATGGTGTCGAAAAAGTCGGAGGCATAGCACTCGCGCGCCCATTCGTAGCCGAGGAAGCGGATATCCCGCTTGATCGCGTCGACATATTCCGTCTTTTCCTTGCTCGGATTCGTGTCGTCGAAAAAGAGGTTGCATTTGCCGCCGTATTTTTCCGCCGTGCCGAAGTTGACGAACATGCTCTTGGCGTGCCCGATATGGAGATACCCGTTGGGTTCGGGCGGGAAGCGGGTTTGGATGCTTGTCACTTTGCCCGATTTGAGGTCGTCCTCGATGATTTGCTGAATAAAGTTTTCGGCTTCTGCCATAACATTTCTCCTTGTACGCCGCCATTATAGCACATTTGCGGAAAAAGCGATAGCGTTTGAACGGGGAAGATGAGAAAAAATAAACAATGAGAACGACTGATATAATGTCACCCTGAGCCGCTTCTAATATGTCACCCTGAGCCGCCGAGCGGAGCGAGGCGTGTCGAAGGGTCGCCGCAGTCTTAACGCTAAGGCGATTCCTACTTCGCACTTCGTGCTCGTGCCGCGCTTAGAGAATCAGAACTTCGCGCGGGGCGACAAGCTCAACATGACGAATTAAGAAATGTTCCAAATCCGTCACCCTGAGCGAAGCGTAGCGAAGTCGAAGGGTCGCCGCAGTGTTTTTTGTTGTCCCCCAACTTGTTTGGGGGAAAGTGGCGAACGCAGTGAGCCGAAAGGGGGACGCTTGCCCTCTCCTTGAGGAGAGGGTGCCGCAGGCGGGTGTGGTGGGCTACCACCAAGATCGCGTCAATGCGGAATGACATATCAAGAACAAAGGACACCACCTCAGTCACCTACGGTGACAGCTCCTCCTCGAAGGAGGCGCCAGAAAGAACTGCCCCCTTCCCTACACAAGTTTGGGGGAGGCAAGAATTAAAACGGGTCGCCTAACGCTAAAAAAGCAAATAAAAAACGGCGCAAAGCGCCGCGCTCCAAATGTACGTAGAATACATTATTCTATGTACTTCTTTCGGATATAGATTACACCTTTTCCCCCTATTTGTCAACTAAAACGCTTTGTTTTTTCAAAAAATATAAAAATTGTTTAAGAAATTTGCCCGATTTTGTCTCCGTATCCCCCTTCCGCCCGAAATTATGACCGTAGAATAATGTAATCTGTGTACTTTCGGAAAAACGGTATGATCGCCGTATCGTCCCTGCGGCGACTATATAAAAAATCATGATTTTTTAAGGAGACAGAAAAAAATGAACAGATTCAAAAGCAAGAAAGGGTTCACCCTTGCCGAACTCCTGATCGTTGTTGCGATCATCGCAGTTCTCGTCGCCATCGCTGTCCCGCTGTTTGTGAACGGCTTGAAAAAGGCACAGGATGCGCGCGATGACGCGAACGTCCGCAATATCAGAACTGCCGGCGTTGTTTATATTCTTAACACCGATAAGGATAAAGACACTACTAACGCTGTGTATCAGGAAGATGGCACTCTCTACGACTACTACAAGGTTACAGCAACCATTACCACGAGCGGTGACATCATTGCCAATACGCTGACAGTTACGCATGTGACAGCAAAAGGTACTGACGAAGGTTGCAAAGCGACTGTAAGTAAGGAAAATGAAGCAAAGGGCGGTTGGGACGTTATTGCTTATCTGTCTGCGCTTGATATCTCCGGAGCAGGCGAATAACGCTTGGCAATGCTCCGCTTCCTAAGTGGGACGAAGGAGCGGACAAACTTCAAAAGCAACGCGGCGTAAGCCGCGAAGCCGAACCCGTATCCGACAGGGATGTAAAGATACGGGCGGGCGACGTCCGATAGTAAAGCCCCGAAAGAGCAAGTTCTCTTTATTCTTTTCAACAGGCTTGCACCTTTCGGATCGGACAGAGCCTAACGGGACGTTCTCACGAACGTCCCGTTCTTTTTTTGCCGAGGGGGTGTTTGGATTCACGACACCCCTTCCGTCACGCGCTATGCGCGTGACACCCACCCCTCAAGGGGTGGGCAAGAGTATTTCGCGTTCTCAATCCGTCACCCTGAGCCGCCGAGCATAGCGAGGCGTGTCGAAGGGTCGCCGCAGTGTTTCTTGGCTCCTCCTTTGAGGAGGAGCTGGCGCCGAAGGCGGCTGAGGTGGTGGCATTTTAGAACAAAGGACACCACCCCCTGTTTTGGCGGCAGGTACCGCCAAAACCCCGTCGCGTTTGCCAACGCTCCTGTCGCGGTGCCCCTCACAGCCCGCAGGGCTGTTGAGAGAACGGCACCGCGACACCCCCTCCTTGGAGGGGGCAAATATGTCACCCTGAGCTTGTCGAAGGGTCTCCACAGTCTTAACACTAAGGCGATTCCTCGACTACGCTCGGAATGACAATTAAGAAATGTTCTAAAACGTCACCCTGAGCCGCCGAGCATAGCGAGGCGTGTCGAAGGGTCGCCGCAGTCTTAACACTAAGGCGATGTTTCGACTACGGCTAACGCCTTCGCTCAACATGACGGATTAGGAAATGTTCTAAAACGTCACCCTGAGCCGCCGAGCATAGCGAGGCGTGTCGAAGGGTCGCCGCAGTATTCTGAAAAAAATTAACGCTAAGGCGATGTTTCGACTACGGCTAACGCCTTCGCTCAACATGACGGATTAGGAAGGCGATTCCTACTTCGCACTTCGTGCTCGTGCCGTGCTTAGAGAAACAGAACAGCGTACGGGGCGACAAGCTCAACATGACATAATTAGAACAGGTCGCCGCAGTTGATTTTAGCCCGCTTCCTCGTAATTTTCGGGAGGAACGATTTCTTCTGCCTCGCCAAAACCGTAAATAACGGCAACCGGCCCTATATTCCCGCTGACATCTCCGAACACGCACGGCTTACCGCCTTTGAATTTCAAAAGGAATACGTCGTTCGCCGATCCTTTCTCTATCTCTAATTTTTCGCCCGTACAGACATATCCCCCGAAATCCTCTCTGTATTCGGAGTCTTGAAAATGGTTCCGAAAAGCCTTTAAGATTGCCAAATGATGATTCGCTCCCGCGGTCGGCAGTTCATAGCGGCTCCATTTCCCCGCCTTTCCCGGACCTGTCGTGCGCATATAGAATTCGGTCGTTTCTTCCTTTTCGATAAAAATCATTTCGTCTGCATAATCGCCGTCGGTCAATTTTTGATGCATATTGTTATCACATACGGAAAGAAACATTTCATGTATCGTATTGGAAGAATCTATGCGTTTCCCATACATTAAAAAATTATCGAGTATTTCCTCCGAAAGAGCTTCCTTCCATTCCGCCTCAGTGAGCTTATCGGAGACAATCGCGGAAACGTCGGTGTCCTTGCCGATCTCGACGCCACCCTGCTCGTTTCCACCCTGCTCGGTTCCACCCTGCTCGGTTCCGCCCTGCTCGGTTCCGCCCTGTTGCGTTCCGCCCTGCTCGGTTCCCCCTTGCTCGATACCGCCCTGCTCAGTGCCGCCTTGATTCTGCTTTTCGCCGCAGCCGACGCCCATTCCCAACACGAGCGCGCCCGCCAGCAGCATTGCCAAAAGTCCTGCTTTTTTCATTGTTTTTCTCCTTTTTTTCTTCATCATACTCTCAATTATTGAGAAAGTCAAGCGTTTTTCTCAATTATTGATACATTCTAATGATATGAAGTTTCAGGAGACCTTGCGGGAACTGCGCGGCATGCGTGGTTTGGGACAGCAACAGCTTGCCGACCTTTTGAAGATCAGCGCAAAGACCGTTTCGCATTGGGAAACGGGATATACCGAGCCGTCGATTTCACAGCTCATAGCGCTTGCCGATCTTTTCGAAGTCACCCTCGACGACCTTGTGGGAAGAGATATTTGAACGCCGTCCGTTTGCGGACGGTTTTTTCTTGCTATTTTCGAAATTCCGTGTTATAATAACAATATATGGAAGCGGCGATTTTGCAATTTTTCGAGGGGCTCCGTTGCGACTTCCTCGACGTGTTCTTCGGGCTTTTTTCTGTGCTCGGCGAGGCGATGATCGTGGGCGGGGTGGCGATCCTCGTGTTTTGGCTCGCCCCTAAACGCGCGGGCGAACAGATGATCATGACCGCGCTCACCTCTTTTTCCATCAACTCGTTGATGAAATTCACCATCGCACGACCCCGTCCCTTTGTGGCGGGCGCGGTGGAATACCGTGAGCCGCCCTTCCTCGCCGACGAGCTCGACCCGTACGCTTCCTTTCCGAGCGGACACACGCAATCTTCCGGAAGTTTCCTCTTTGCCGCGGCAAGCACCGTAAACGCCGACAAGAAGAAAAAAGCGCTTGCGTGGACGGCGGCGGGCGCGCTCGTACTGCTCGTGATGCTCTCTCGGCTCTACTTCGGCGCCCACTACCCCACCGACGTTTTCGCGGGGCTCTGCTTCGGGCTCGTTCTCGCGCTTGCGTGGGCGGGGATCTTCCGCTACGCCTATTTTTACCGCCACCTCATCCTCGTATGCCTCGCCGTGCTCTCCGTTGTGCCCTGTTTTTTCCCCAACGTTGCGCACGATTACATACAATCGGCGGGACTTTTAACGGGCGCGGCGCTCGCGCTCGGCACGGCGCGCTTCTGTCTGCCCGCGCACAGCGCCCCCTTCCCCCTCCGGCTTTGGCGCGTCCCCGTGGGCGCGGCGCTCGTCGGCGCGGTGTTCTGCTTCTGCCTGCTCTTCCCTGAGGGCGAGGCGTATTCCCTGCTCAAATGGTTCCTCATCGCCTTTACGGCAGGTTTCCCCGCGCCCTATCTCTTTTACTGTCTGAAAATTTAAGGCTGTGAAAACTTGACGGCAACAAGAGAACGTGATACCATATTACGGAAACGACTTTTTATATATAACAAGGAGAAAACGATGGCAAACAGCGGCGTAACGATGGACAAACTTGTGGCGCTTTGCAAAAACCGCGGGATCATCTTCCCCGGAAGCGAAATTTACGGCGGCATGGGCAACACTTGGGATTACGGTCCCGTGGGCGTGGAGATCAAAAACAACATCAAGCGGGCTTGGTGGAAGCGGTTCGTGCAGGAGAGTGAAAATTCCTTCGGCGTGGACGCCGCCATTTTAATGAACTCCCGCGTGTGGGAGGCGAGCGGGCACACCACCTCTTTCTCCGACCCCAAGATGGACTGCAAGTCCTGCAAGACCCGCCACAGAGCGGACAACCTCATCGAAGCGCATAGCAAGGGCGCCGTGAATCCCGACCTCATGACCAATGAGGAAATGGAGAAGTACATCGAGGAGCACCATGTCTGCTGCCCCGTATGCGGAAATTTCAACTGGACGAACATCCGCACCTTCAACCTCATGTTCGAGACTTCGCGCGGGGTGACCGACGAGAGCCAGAACAAAATTTATCTCCGTCCCGAAACGGCGCAGGGGGAATTCGTGAACTTCGGCAACGTGCAACGCTCGGTGCGTGCGAAAGTCCCCTTCGGCATCGCGCAGATCGGCAAAGCCTTCCGCAACGAGATCACCCCCGGCAACTTCATCTTCCGCACGATCGAATTCGAGCAGATGGAGCACCAGTGGTTCTGCAAAGAGGGCACCGACGGCGAATATTATGAGGAATTCAAGAAAAAGGCGTTCCAGTTCCTCGTAGACCTCGGCTTTGCGCCCGAACATCTCCGCTTCCACGACCACGACAAGCTCGCCCACTACGCAAAGCAGGCGTGCGACATTCAATATCTCTACCCGATGGGCTGGCAGGAGCTCAACGGCATCCACAACCGCACCGATTACGACCTTTCCCGCCACCAGGAATATTCGGGCAAGTCCCTCCTCTATGTGGACCCCTTCGACGGGAGCAAGTTCATCCCCTATGTCATCGAGTACTCCATCGGCGCCGACCGTCTCATGCTCGCCGTCCTCTCCGAGGCGTACGAAGAACAGACCCTCGAAGGCGGCGACGTGCGCAACGTGCTCCACTTCCACCCCGCGATCGCGGCGTATAAGGCGGCGGTTTTGCCCCTTCAAAAGAATCTCTCCCCGAAGGCGAAAGAGATCCTGGGCGCGCTCAAAAAGCAGTTCCCCGTCACCTACGACGAAGCGGGTTCGATCGGCAAACGCTACCGCCGCCAGGATGAGATCGGCACGCCCTATTGCGTCACGATCGACTTCGACACCTTGGAGGACGACACGGTGACGGTGCGCAACCGCGACAGCATGGAGCAGGTACGCCTGCCCATCGGAGAGCTCGCTTCCTTCCTCGCCGAAAAGTGCGCGTTCTGAAAACGCTTCGCCCGACCGTTTTTTCGGTCGGGCTTTTTTTCGGCTCTTTCGGCGGTTTTCGCGCGGGCGGCTTTGCGCGCAGGTTTTCGCGCGGGCGGCTCACCAAAAAATGTCATAAAAATATATGATATTTGTTGACAAACCCCGTTCAACTCTTTATAATACAAACAAGGAGACGGGATATGAATCTACTCATCCGCAACATTCTCATCGTTTACGGCGCGATCTGCACGCTCGCGGTGATCTTATATCTGCCGAAAATTTTCGGGTTCCGCTACGGATTCAAAAAACCGCCCTATAAAAAGGCGGCGGAAAAGCGGCGGATCTCCGTCATTGTGCCCGCCCGCGGGGAGAGCGCGATCATTTCCGACCTCTTCGCTTCGCTCGAAAACCAGACGTACGACAAAGCTTTTTTCGACGTGAGCGTGATCGTGAAAGACGCCGACGACCCCACCATCGCGCTTGCCGAAGCGCTCGGCGCGAAAGTGTTCGTCGTTCCCGAACAGAGCTGTAAGGGCGACGCGCTCGACGGCTATTTCAAGGCGCTCGGCGAGGAGCGCAAAAATTATGAGGCGTTCGTGATCGTGGACGCCGACGCCGTGCTCGCCCCCGAATACGTTGCCGAACTCAACAACGCCCTCGAACACGATTACGACATCTATCTCACCCGCAAATTCGCAAAGAACTATTTGGGCGGCAGGAAGGACCGCTCCCTCTTTTCGAACTGCTCCACTTTGACGTGGCCGATGCTCGACGACCTCGGAAATCTATACCGTATGCGGAAAAACATTCCGCTCAACCTCTGCGGGCAGGGCATGATGCTCCGCCGCCGCGTGATCGAAGAGCTCGGCGGCTGGCCCTACCGCACCCTCACCGAGGACTACGAGCTCAAACTCGACAGTCTCCTGCGCGGGTTTACTTCCATGTTCTATCCCTACGCCGTCATCTATACCGAAGAGGCGCTCGGACACAAGGAGAACTACGACCGCCGCGTGCGTTGGCTGACGGGCTATTCGCAATGCGACAAGAAGTATAAATCGGAGATCAAAAAACAGGCGAAAGAGCGCGGCAAGATGACGAGCGGGGAAAAGGAATACTTCTTCGGCATCGTCCCCCTGCTCATTTTTGCGGTGACGACCATCGTGACCATGTTCACGGGGGTGGGGCTTGCAATCTTCTATGTCCTGCACCAAGACTTCAACTGGTTCTGGGCGAGCTGGCTGCTCCTCTTTATGCCCTTCTGGATCATGTACACCATGCTCTTCATTTTCAGCTTGCTCGCCATGTGCTCCGACCCCGACACCTTCCGCGCGCTGTCGCGCGGAGAAAAATTCGGGATGCTCCTCTTCAACCCCTTCTATCTGCTCGAATACATTCCTCTCTATCTGACGAGCCGTATCCTCGTGCGTAAAAACAAGACGCCCGCGTGGAAACAGACCGAGCGCATCGTTTACGACGGAGAGGACATTGCCGGGCGCGCAGAGGGCGGCAAGAGAGAAAATCGCGATCCCGACTGACCGAAAAATACAAAGCGGCGCCCCGTGCCTGGCACGGGGCGCCGCTTTGTATTTGGAACGGTTACGGTTGTTTTTCTTCCCGCGGCAGATATTCGAGCGGGATATTATACGCCGCTTCGTAACACTCCCGCCATTCCCTTTCCGCCGTCTCTTTCATGGCGTCGAGCCGTTCGCGGCGGGGAAGGGCGCCGTCTGCATATACGGCGGGAAGGATATGGATGCGGAGCCCCCGAATATGCCCGCTCTTCCTCTTGCGGAAGGTGCAAAAGACGGGAATGACGGGCACGTTGTGCTTGATCGCGTAATGGAAGGCGCCGTCCTTCATGGGGCGGGGCTTTTGGTAATTCGTCCAAAGCGCCTGCTCCGCATAGAAATTGATGATCTTCCCCTTTTTGAGCAGCCGCTCGATCTCGCTGTTGAGATTGCGCATGGCGACGAGGTCGGAGCTGAACGTGAGCATCCCCCCGTGCCGCATGACCCAGCCGCCGAACCCGTTCTTGTTGTTTTTGGGTCCCATCGTATGGTAGGAGCGGTAATGCCCCATCGCCTGCCGCACGAGCAAGGTATCGAGATAGTTGAAATGGTTGCACACGCAGATCGCGCCGCTCTTTCCGATCGCGCGCAGGTTTTTCCTGCCCGTGACCCGCGCCCCGAAGCAGACCCCCGTCAGGATCCACCCGAAGAGGAACATGAGCGTGCGCCAGAATCCCGTCCAAAAAGCGTCTGCGCCCCGCTGGCGGTAGCGATAGCTCGCGTCGGGCATCTTCCAGGTGCCGAGGAAGGGGATATAATCGACGTCGAACCGCCGCCGGCGTTCGAGCAGGGTCTGGATCCCCTCGATCTGTTGTTGCTTCGTGCGCTTCTTCATTTGCTTTTATTTTATCAAACGGCGGCGGACTTGTCAATAATTTCCCGAAGAAGGCGCCGCGTACAGATCGAATTCCCCGTCTAAATCGAAGGTCTCGCCCGCGTCGAATGCCGCGAGTTTGGAAATGGAGACCTCGTAAGCCGTCATGGTGACGACGTCCGTCTCCGAGAGCTTCTTTTGGTACTCCCTGCTCTGGATCCTGCCCGAAAGGGCGACGCGGTCCCCCACTTTGAGATTCTGCACAAAGCGGGCGTTTCTCCCCCATGCGATACAGGGGATGTAGTCCGATTTGTTGTAGGCGCGGTTCACCGCGATCAGCAGGTCGGCGATCTCGCGGTTGAAGGGGGTGGTGCGGTAGATGGGCGGTTTACAGATGTAGCCAGACAGCACGATGCTGTTCGGATTGCGGGAAGGGATGTTTTCCACGAGCTCCCGCACGAACACGGTGAGCATGAGGCGGGACTTTCCGTTTTCGAGTTTGTTGTAGCTGCGGAACTGTCCGAGCGCGCAAATAATGCTCCCCACCTGCAAGTCGTTCTTTTCGATGATGCGCTCGGAAATGGTCACGGGCAAAATGTCCGCCTGTCCCGAAAGACGCATCACTTTGACATACAATTCGTAAAATCCTTCCCCATATACCTCGTGCGAAAAAGTTGCCTCCGTTACAATCTCTCCCGTAAAATAAACCCTGTTGTTTTTTTCCGCATTGTAATCCATTATGTTGCTCTGTACCTCCACAGTATTTCCCGAAGCTAAGCCTTGCCCTCCGCCCGTTGCATTCCGGCGCCGTCGATGGTGTAGTTTTCGCGGTAGATGAGCTCGCCGACGGGCACGAATTCATATCCCTTTGCGTGCAGCGTATCGAAGATGATGGGAAGGGCTTCCGCCGTGTGCAAGCCGTTGTTGTGGCACAAGATGATGGAGCCGCTCTTCACTTTCCCGACGACGCGCGAGGCGATGTCCGCCGCCGATAGGTCTTTCCAGTCGAGGGAATCCACGTCCCACTGAATGGGATAGAAGCCCATTGCGTTCACCGTATCGATCAAAAGATTGTCGTAATCGCCGTAGGGCGGGCGGAAGAGGGTGACTTCCTTCCCCGTTACCGAGGAGATCGCCTCGGAAGAGGTCGTCATTTCCGTCCTGATCTCCGTCTCGCTCAGCCGCGACATATAGGAGTGCGTGGCGCTGTGCGTGCCGATCTCATGCCCCGCTTCGTCGATCTTTTTGAGATATTCGGGGTATTTTTCCGCCCAGAACTGCACAGTGAAGAAGGTTGCCCGCACCTTCGCCTCTTTGAGGCTTTTCAAAATGGCGTCGGTATGTTCCGTCCCCCAGGCGCAGTCGAAGGAGATGGCGATCTTGTTGTCGTCCCGCTCCACGCAATAGATGGGAAGGGAGCGCGCCCCGCTCCAAAATACCGTTTCCGCTCCCGCCGCTTTGGCGGAAAATCCGCCCGCGACAAGCAGGAGAAGAAGCGCCGCGGCGACGGCGAGGGACTTCCGCCGAAGGGTGAACACCTGCATTTCCTTTACCTCTCCATGATAGAATATTTTCGTTGGGAAATCTTCGGAGATTTCGTCGCGAACGCGCGATTTTCGTCGTTTCTCCGATCATCGCCGCTCTATTCTATGGCGGGAAAAGCAAAGATATGCCCGAAAAAAGAAAGACCCGCCGCTTATTTTGCGGGGGGCTCTCCGAAGGGGAACTTCTTCGCGACGCTCGTAACGGTGATGAGCCCGACTTCCGCCGCGCCCGCGCGGAGCAGCGCCCCGGCAAGCTCGTTCGCCGTTGCGCCCGTCGTAAGCGTGTCGTCCACGATGAGTACCCTCTTCCCGCGCACGCTCTTGCGGTCGCGGACGTGAAAACAGCCTTTGAGGTTTTCCTCCCGCTCCTTCCTGCCGAGAAATTTCTGTCCCTCCGTTTCGCGCGTTTTCTCGGCGGGAGAGAGAAGCTCCGCGCCCGTTCTTAACGCGAGCTCTTCGGCAAGCAGGCGGGACTGGTTGTAAGAGCGCGCCTTTTCCGCCTTCGCCGTCATGGGGACGAAGGTCAAAGAATAGGGCTCCGGAAACTCCCGCTTTACAACGGGCTCCAAAAAATCGCACAGTGTGCGGAAGAGATACTTCTGCCCCCGCTTATACCGCACGACGAGCCGCGCCGCCTCTCCCTCGTGCAAAAAGCAGGAGCGCGCCCTCTTCACGGCAAGCGGTTTTTCCTTGCAGTCGAGACAGATCCCCGCCTCCCCTACCTTTCTCCCGCAAAGGGGGCAAAAGAGGGTATTCCAAGGCAACGCCCCGTAGCAAGAAGCGCAGACGCGCTCGCCGCCGAATACCTCCCGCCCGCAAATATCGCAGGTGAAGTTCGTGCTTTCGTCGTGGCGGCGGACGGCGGTTTTGAATTTTTCGAGAAAAGCGTTCAGCCCCATGCGCGCTCAACGGTACGCCTTCGCGCCCGTTTCGTCCTCCATGCCGAGAAGATAGTCGGCGGAAATTTTGAAAATGCGGCAGATCGCGACGATCGCTTCCGTGGAAAGATCGAGCTGTTCCAGCTCATACCGGCTGACCGTGCGCTGGCTGCAATGCAACAGCGCGGCGACCTCCGCCTGCGAGAGCCCCCGCTCTTCGCGTAATTCTTTGAGTCTCTGTCCGTACATGCTTTTATTTTAGACGAAAACGGTCTGATTCGCCCTTTTCAGACGAGAACCGCCTAAGCGGCTCTGCGCTCTTCTTTGCGGGAGCGGCGGAGAAAAAAGCCGCGGCGCGTTGCGAAAAACGCAACGCGCCGCGGCAAAACGACCGATCAGAAGTCGTCCTCGTCGCCCTCGTCCTCGTCGTCGTCATCGTCGCCGCCGAGGGTGTAAATTTCGTCTCCCGTAACGTAATCGAGGTCCTCGTCCTCGTCTACATACTCCTCTTCCTCTTCTTCCTCTTCCTCCGGTTCGTCCTCATCGAACGTTTCGCCGATGTCTAAATCGGAATCGAGGTCGTCGGTATCGTCGTCGAGATACTCCCGCCACTCGTCGTCCTCTTCGAGGTCGGGCTCTTCTTCGAGCTCCATCTTTTTGCGGCACTCTTCGCACATCTTTTCGCCTGCGCGCATCATGTTCTCGCCGCAAACGGGGCAAAGCTCGGTGGGGAGCTCGGCGTCCTCTTCTTCTTCGATCTCGTCCGCGTCCGTCCGGATCCCCTTCATCTCTTTGAGGCAGACGTCGCAATACTCTTGTTTTTCCGCGTCGATATAGTTCAACTCACAACGCGGGCACTTCTTATAGCGAACCATATTCCTTTCTCCTTGCGAAATCCCCCTACCGCTCCCGATAGGCTAATAAATTATATTAGGAATCGCCCGGTTTGTAAACTGTTTTGCGCGCCCTTTTCGAAAAAAGTTAAAAAATTTTGTGTATTCCGTAAAAAAAGACTCGCTTTTGCGAGCGAGTCTTTCGTTTGTTATTCTTCCGGTCTTTCGGGAGCTTCCTCCGCAGGCACTTCGGGAGCCTCTTCGGCGGGCGCCTCTTCCGCGGGTTCCTCCACAGGAGCTTCCTCCGCAGGAGCCTCTTCCGCAGGCGCTTCTTCCGCAGGTTCTTCGGGAACTTCCTCGGCGGGGGTAGGCGCGTAAACGTCCACGTCCTCGTCGTCGGTGGTATCGACGAACATCTTCTCCTTCTCCGGCTCCGTTTCCTTCTTCCGCGATTTGAGGATAAAGAATATTGCAACCGCCGCGGCGATGACAACGAGCCCGATGCCTACGCCGATGAGCGCCCATGCCCAAGCGGGAAGTCCGCTGTCCTCTGCCGCAGGCGCCGTGTAGTGCTGCAAGACGTTCTGCCAGTAAGAGGAGAGGCTCTCCTCGTCCGCCGCCGAATACTTGCCGAGCTTGGAGATGAAATCGGAACGGAACTTCACGTCCTCTTTTGCGGTAAATTCTTCGAACGCCTTCACTTCGTCCTCGGAATAGAGGGTATTTTGTTTGCCCGTTTCCTCCTCGGCTTCCTTGATGTTATCGTAGAACTGCTGCGTTTCGCCCGTATAGAAGTAGTAACGCACGGCGGCGGCAAGATTCGTTTTTCCGTCCGTGGTGAGCTCCTGGTAGTAGCTGTCCTCGCCGATCGCCTTCTCGTATTCCTCGTTGAAGTCCGCGAGCTCGACGTTGTTCATGAGCTTGCCGTCCTTTTTGAGATCGACCGCCGCGATATAGGTGTAAGTGTTGGAACCGAGGCTCTCGCCGTCCGCATAATATACGGTGCCGTCGATCATCTCGAAGTTATACCAGCCCGTCGCGTGCTGGATCTTCAAGATCTGCACAGGGCGGAAGGGCTTGTTCTCGTCGTAATTGAGGGTGTTGTAATCTTCCGCAGTGCCGTTATAGACGGCGCGCCAGATATTCCCAGAAACGGTGTAATAGACGTAATGGTAGTCGCTGTCCGACTTGTCGTCGATAAAGTTGAGGGTGGCGCTGCCGACGCCGACCGCGATGCGGGTCTCTTCCGCAAGCCCGTTTTCCTTCACGTCCGCACGGAAGAGGGAGCTGTTGCTCACATAGAGGTAGTGGTGCCCGTCGCCGTCCTTATAGAAGATCGCCGCCGTGCCCGCGTTTGTGGTCTCCTTCGCGATGATGTCGAGCGTGCCGCTCTTGACGGCGTTGCCCGTGATCGAATTCCACGAAGCGCCGAGCGCGTCCTGCGAGAGATAGTAGAGCCAGCCGTTCTCGCCGTCGGTATCCGTGCCCAAGAGCTCGGAGCGGGTAAAGTAGATGCCGCCGTTCGTATAAGCCTGCAACGTGTAGGTGTATCCGCCGAGCAGAAGGGGCTCGTCGGCGAGTTTGCCGCCCTCCGTCTTTTCGTGGGTGAACTGCGTGGGATTCTCCATCCATTCGCGCCCGATGCCGTCGAGCACGATCGTGCCGAGGTTGAGATAGGGCACTTCGCCGTCGTTCGCGTCGAGATACTTCTGGTCGTAAGTGTATTCGTAGGGAGCCTCGGTCGCGTTCGCGCAAACGCGGTAGATCTGGTTGTAGCCGCGCGCGGAGGGTGCCGCCGAGTTGCCGTCCTCGTCCACTGCGTCGATCTCCGCCGTAACGGACATCGTGTAGTAAACATAGGGATCGGTCTTATCGGCGCTGTTGAGCACATAGGCGCCCATCGAGCGGACGAGCTCGGTATCGGTCGCGGTGGCGGTGTTGTAGGAGTGGAGGTTGGAATTCTCCACATACATCAGATAGACCGTGCCTTCCGCTTCCACATAGCGGTAGACGGTGGAGTTGCTCTCGACGTTAAAGTAAGCCTTTACGTCGGACCCATCGAGCTTGGCGCTCTTGAAGTCGAGATAGCCGCTCTCGACGACGCCCTGCATGTTCCTGTCGCTGTTCGGCGTTGCGTAATACACGCGGTCGCCATAGATATAGACGCCCGACGTATAATCGGAAGCGACCATGAGAGAGGGCACGACCGTCTCGGAGGCGTCCGCCTTTCCGATGTCGCTCTTTTTCACCCGCATGAGCGCGCCCTTCACGGGATTTCCGTAAGTGTTATCGGACGTATAGCTCTCCACGCCGTTGATGAAGTAGACGTAGTCCCCTTTCTCCACGACGAATCCGCCGTTCGAAGCGACTTCCGCGGTAGCGGCGGGCGCATCTTTGAGCGGGGTGAAGTTCGTTCCGCAGGCGGCGAGAGAAGCGACGCCGAACGCCATTACCCCCGCCGTGAAAATTGTCATTACGTTTTTGAGTATTTTGCGCATAAGTAGCTTCCTTATGATCGATAAAAATTCTTGTTCTAACGATACGTCAATAATTATATACTAAAATACGGCTTTTGGCAATCAAAAACCGCTGTCTCTTGACTTTTTCTTCCGAAAATTTTGTGAAAAGAGGTGATTTTCATGGAAAAATTCGGCATCTTCGAGCTTTTGGACGCGCTGTCCACGCTCACTTCCGATACGGAGAGCTCTCCTGCCCCCGGCGCGCCTTCGCCGCCGCCCGCGGAACAGGACAGCGCGTTCGCCCCTCCCGAATACGGCACGGAAAAACCGCCCCGTACCGCAGGGGGGCGCGAGACGGACGCCCTCGCGGATTTTCTCGCACGGCACGACGCCGTGGCGAAAAAGGCGAAAAAATGATCAGACGGCGCGCACGCAGAAGCCGCGCTTTTTGAGCCAGGTTACGGCAAGGGAGAGCCAAACGGGCAGGTGGTCGATCTTTTCGAGGCGTTCAAGGTCCCCTTCCGTCTCGATGGAAGCCACGCTCGTCCCGTGCCAGCCCTTTTCGAATACATGCAGTTCAAAGGGCACGCCCGCCCTTCTGCATGCGGCGGCGAAGAGGAGCGTGTTCTCTACGGGCACGCAGTCGTCCTCCGCCGTGTGCCACAAAAAGACGGGCGGACAATCCCCCGTCACGCGGGTCTCCAAAGAGAGCGCCTTTCTGAGCGCGGGATCGGCGCCCGAAATGCGATCCATCGTGCCGCTGTGCCCGAACTTTCCCTCCGAGATCACGGAATAGCACAAAATGGCGGCGTCGGGGCGGACGAGCCTTTCCCCCAAAGCGGCTTTGATGTTTGCGTCGCCGTAGAGCGTTGAGAGCATTCCCGCAAGATGCCCGCCCGCGGAGAAGCCCAAAACGCCCACCTGCGCGGGATCGACGCCGTATTTTTCGGCATTTTCACGGATATAGCAGATCGCCATCGCCCCTTCGAGCAGGGGGACGGGATAGGGCGTTTTCACGGTGTATTCGAGCACGAAGGCGCCGAACCCCTCCCAGACGAAGCGGAGCGCAACGGGCTCTCCTTCCCGCGCGGAGACCATTTCGTATCCGCCGCCGGGGATGACGAGCATCGCGGGGCGCTTCTTTTTTTCGAGGTCGCCCTGCCGCTCCCTGCAATAGACGGTGAGGAGCCCCGCGCCGTTTGACGGCTTTTTCAGGGAGTAGTACCTATACAGATCGATCTTTTCGTAAAACATATTTTCCCTCCGTATCGCCTCTTTGGGCGATCACGCCGCAAAAAAACCGACCGCAAGAGCGCGGTCGGATCTTTTTATCTCTTGGAGAACTGCGGCGCACGACGCGCTTTTTTAAGACCGTATTTCTTTCTTTCCTTCACGCGGGGATCGCGGGTCAGGAAGCCTGCCTTTTTGAGGGCGGGACGGGTTTCGGGCTCCGCTTGGAGGAGCGCTCTCGCGATACCGAGACGGATCGCGCCCGCCTGACCGGTATAACCGCCGCCGACGACGTTCACTTTAATATCGTACTTGCCTTCCGCACCGATCTCGGTGAGCGGCTGCTTGACGATGAACTGCGTTGTGCCGAGCGGGAAATATTCTTCCAAAGCTCTGTCATTGATCACGATTTCGCCGCTGCCTGACGGAATGAGACGGACGCGGGCGACCGCTTTCTTTCTGCGGCCCGTTCCCCAGTATTGCAATTTTTTCTTTAACGTTGCCTTCGCCATGTCGATCTCTCTCACTCCTTAAAATAATTTCAGCTCTTCCGGTTTCTGCGCTTCGTGCTTGTGCTCCGCGCCCTTATACACTCTGAGCTTTTTGATCATCGTTCTGCCGAGAGAATTTTTCGGAAGCATTCCTTTCACCGCTTCGTAAACGGCAAGGTCGCTGCGCTCCGCCATGAGTTTTCCGTAGGCGATCTCTTTGAGCCCTCCGATGTATCCCGTATGATAGCGATAGAATTTATCTTCGAGCTTTTTGCCCGTAAGAACGACCTTGTCGCTGTTGATAACGATCACGAAATCGCCCGTATCTACGTTGGGAGTAAAGGTGGGCTTATTTTTGCCGCGCAAAATCGAGGCGACCCTGGAAGCCAGCCTTCCGAGCGGGATGCCCGTCGCGTCGACGACGTACCACTTTCTTTCAACCGTCTGAGCGTTTGCCATATAGGTCTTCATAATTTCGTACTCCTTGTTGCCTTTGCCGCTTAACGCGGCGTTGCGTATTCGGTAAAAACGGGGCGCTTTGCCGATTTACCCCTTCATTATAAGCAATCAAAAGGGTATCGTCAAGCTGTTTTGAGTTGCGATTTTAAGATTTTTTCGGAAAAAACAAAATTTTTTTATGCGGACGAGCCTTCCCGCCGCGCTCCTTTTGCGCCTTGCGCTCCTCTTCCCGAAAAATCTTGCTTCGCAATCTTTTTCGGGAGCCCTGTCATCGGCGCGGCAATGTCTTTATGACATGCGCGGGATTTCCAACCGCCACGCTGTCCGAGGGAATATCGTGTACGACTACCGCGCCCGCGCCGATGACGACGTTGTCGCCGATCGTCACTCCGGGGAGCACTCTTACGCCGCCGCCGAACCACACGTCGTTTCCGACCACAATGGGTTTTGCGAATTCGAGCTGTGCGCGGCGGACATCCGCTTCGAGGGGATGCCCCGCCGTATAGAATCCGCACTGCGGCGCGATGAACACGTTGTCGCCGAAGATCAGTTTATTCGTGTCGAGGAACATGCAGTCGTGATTCGCGTAAAAATTTTCGCCGACCTCGGTGTTGTAGCCGTAGTCGAACCAGACGTTACTCTCGATGTTGAAGTTTTCGCCGCATTTGCCGAGAATGGAGCGCATGATCGCTCTGCGTTCTTCCGCGTTGTCGCGCGGGGTGCGGTTGTACCGCTCGCACTTTCTCTTGCAAGCGGCGAGCTCCCCCGCGAGCTCTTCGTCTACCTTGTAGAGCTCCCCTGCGAGTAATTTTTCCTTTTGGCTCCGTTCTTCCATGTTTTTCTCCTTATTATTATAATGAGGTAAATAAATGATCGCGGCAGATACGCTTTGGCGGAAAACCCTGCGGCGATCCTTTCTGAATCACGTCATTCCGCCCCGCGCGAAGTTCTGTTTCTCTAAGCGCGGCACGAGCACGAAGTGCGAAGTAGGAATCGCCTTAGCGTTAATAAGACTGCGGCGACCCTTTCTTTTTCTTGCCTCCCCCCAACAAGTTGGGGGGAGGGTAGGGAAGGGGGCTCCTTATTTTCTTGTTTGGGTACGCCACCCCCCTTTCGGCTCACTGTGTTCGCCACTGTCTCACGCGGGTAGACCCCCGCGTTCGGTCACCGTTCGCGCTTCTAATGCGCTCACTCATGTCGCATTGCGCCAACAGTTATCAACTGTTGGCAGAATGCAATGCACCACCCCAAACAAGTTGGGGGACAACTCAGTTAAGACTGCGGCGACCCTTCGACACGCCTCGCTTTGCTCAGCGGCTCAGGGTGACGTTTTAGAAGCGGGGCAGGGGGACGGTTTTAGTACCTCCCTACCCGTTTTGGCGGCAGGTACCGCCAAAACCCCGCCTCGCTACCGGCTCGGCTGTCGTGGCGCGCTCACAGCCCACTGGGCTGTTGAACAGAATTGCGCCGCTCCTCCCCCGCACCGCGGGGGGCAAGATTCGTGGCGCGAGAAGAACCACGCTTCTTCGCTGCGCGCCACAATTTGGCAAATACTTTTGCCTTCTTGTTTGACAACGCGAACGAGAGGACAAGAGGGTTAAGGCGATACGGCAAGTTTCCTCGAACGATTATTTTCGAAGCAACACCCCCTCACCACCTACGGCGGAGCTCCCCCTCAAGGGGGAGCCAAGTGTGGTGAGGGGTGGCGCGAGCAAAAAATCGTTCGAAACCTGAAATTTTACTCCAAAATCGCCTTTATCCTTCTTACGCCTGCGGAAGAGGATTGCTCTTTCTGGATTTTGAAATGTCCCAGCACGCCCGTGCGCTCCACATGGGGTCCGCCGCACATTTCTTTGGAAAAATCGCCGATGGAATAGGTCTTTACCACTTCGCCGTACTTGCTGTCGAACACGCCGACAAAGTGCTCCTTTCTCGCCTCTTCAAGGCTCATTTCGCGGTAAACGACGGGGAGATCTTCCCGGATCTTCTCGTTGACGAGATCTTCCACCGCCTTGATCTCTTCGGGCGTCATGGCGCGGTCGAAATTAAAGTCGAACCGCATCCGCTCGTCGGTGATGTTGCTCCCGCGCTGGTTGCATTCGGGGGAGAGCACCACTTTGAGCGCTGCGTTGAGAAGATGGGTGGCGGTATGGTACTTCACCGCCATTTCGGAATGACTTTCGAGCCCGCCCTTCGCCTCGCCTTTGGCGAGCACGCGGCTCTTTTCCTGGTGCTCTTTGAACGCTTCCGAAAAGCCCGCGCTGTCTACCGTGAGCCCCTTTTCCGCGGCGAGCTCTTCGGTGAGTTCGAGCGGGAAACCGTAGGTATCGTAGAGGCGGAAAGCCGCCTTCCCGCCGATGACCGTTTCGGGGACATAAGCGGGATCGCTCTTTGCCATGAACTCGTTTTTGCGGGCGAGCGCGGTAACGCACTTTTCGAATTCCTTCATGCCCGTAGCGAGCGTCGTCTCGAAGCGCTCCGCCTCTTTTGCGATCTCTTCGAGAATGAACGCCTCTTTCTCTTTGAGAAGGGGGTACGCCTCGCCGTACACCTCTTCGATGTAGATCTTCGCCACGGAGAGCAAAACCTCGGAAGAGATTTCGAGCTGGCGGCAATAGCGGATGGCGCGCCGCATGATGCGCCGCAAAATATATCCCGCGCCCGTGTTGGAGGGCAAAACGCCCGTGCTGTCGCCGATGAGCATCACCGTCGTGCGCGTGTGGTCGGCGATGATGCGCATGGCGCGGCGGGCTTCGCCGCCGTCGTCATACTTCTTGCCCGAAGCGCGCTCGATCTCCGCGATCACCGCCGTAAACAGGTCGGTTTTATAGGCGTCGTGAAGCCCGTTCAAAAAGAGGAGCATGCGGTCGAACCCGAAACCCGTATCCACATTTTTGTGCGCGAGGGGGGCGTAACCCTCTTCGAGCTTTTGATACTGCATATACACGTCGTTGCCGATCTCGATATAGTCGTCGGGGAAAACGGGATTTGCCTTTCCTTCGTCGAGCGGGTAGAACCACTCGTTGTCGGGTCCGCACGGCGTGCCCACAGTGCCTTCGAGCTCCCACCAGTTGTCCTCTTTGGGAAGATAAAACACATGCTCGCGGCGGATGCCGAGCGAGACGAGCAGTTCCGCCGTCTCGTCGTCGCGGGGAGCGCTCGCGTTGCCCTCGAACACGGTGGTGCAGAGCTTGTCTTTGTCGAGCCCGAACACGTCCGTTAAAATTTCGAACGTCCACGCCGTCTTTTCCTTTTTGAAATAATCGCCGAGCGACCAGTTCCCCATCATCTCGAAAAAGGTGAAATGGGAAGCGTCGCCGACGCTGTCGATATCCACGGTGCGCACGCAGCCCTGCACGTTGCACAGCCGTTTGCCCGCGGGATGGGGCTTGCCCAAAAGATAGGGCATGAGGGGCTGCATGCCCGCCACGTTGAACATAACGCCAGTCGTCCCGTCGCCGATGAGCGACACCGCGCCGATGTCGGCGTGGCCCTTGCTCTTATAAAAATCGAGCCATTTTTTTCTGAGTTCTTTCCCTGTGATCTTCATATTCTATTGATCCTCAATTTATTTTATCGAATGGATGCTCTCGCTGCGGAAGAGCGCAAGATTTTGTAAGAAGCGCTCAAATTTTGCTCAGCGTATAGCCTTCTTTGCCGTCCTTGACGGCGTAACCCATTTCTTTGAGCTTTTCGCGCAGTTCATCCGACTTCGCCCAGTCCTTCGCGGCGCGCGCCGCCCACCGCGCTTCGGCGACCGCCTTCACCTCTTCGGGCGCCTCCTCCTTGGGCGCGTACCGCGCCAGATACTCCTTCGCGTCCTTCTTGAATAAGCCCAAAAGGGAATAGGTCGCGCGGATCTGGTTGACCATCTTCCGCGCCGTCGGGTCGTTTTCGCCCAAATAACGGGATACGTCCTTAAAATATCCGTACAGATCGGAGAGCGCGAGCGCGGTGTTGAAGTCGTCGCTCATCGCCGCGTCGAACTTCTTGTCAATTTCGGGAAACAGCCCCGTTTCGGCGGGGAATTTCGTCTCCGCCCCGTCGATAAGGGTGTAAAAGCGCACGAGGCGGCTCTCCGCGCCCGGAAAGAGCTCGTCGGTAATGTTCACGTCTCCGCGGTAACCCGTGGAAAGAAGGGCGAATTTGATCGCCTCGTTGCTGTATTTTTCGAGCAAATCTTGAAGGAGCAGGCTGTTGCCGAGCGATTTGCTCATCTTCTGCCCGTTCACTTTGATGAGCCCGTTGTGCATCCAGTAATTCGCAAAGCGTTTGCCCGTGAGCGCCTCCGTCTGCGCAATTTCGTTCTCATGGTGGGGGAAAATGAGGTCTCTTCCGCCGCCGTGGATGTCGATCCTGTCGCCGAAGGCGGCGCGGTTCATCGCCGAGCATTCGATATGCCAGCCCGGACGCCCCTTGCCCCACGGGGATTCCCAGAAAATTTCCCCCTCCTTCGCCGCCTTCCAAAGGGCGAAATCGTAGGGGTTTTTCTTGCTCCCGTCGTTTTCGACGCGCACGCCGTCGAGCATGTCCTCCTTGTCCCTGCCCGAAAGCTGTCCGTAGGCGGGGAAGGTGTCTACGTCGAAGTAAACGTCGCCGTTGCCGGGGGCATAGGCATGTCCCGCGGCGATCAGCGCTTCGATGAACGAGATGATGTTGCCGATGTTCTCGGTCGCTTTGAGCCACAGCGTGGGCTCGTCTACGTCGAGGCGGCGCATGACGCCGTCGATCTTTTCGATCATCATCGCGGCGTAGCGGTCGGCGGGAATGCCCGTCTCGCGGCTCTTTGCGATGATCTTGTCGTCGACGTCGGTATAATTGCGGGCATAGGTGACGGCGTAGCCCTGCTTTTCGAGAAATTTACGGAAAATATCGTACAGGATCGCCTGAAATCCGTGCCCGACGTGCGCCTCGCCCGAAACGGTGATGCCGCAGGCGTACATCTTTACCTTTCCCGCTTCGAGCGGGACGAATTCTTCCTTCTTTCTTGTGAGCGAATTATAGATCTTCATAGCGTTACCTTTCTTTGTTTTGCGTTTTGAGCGCCTCTTCGAGGACGAATACCCTTTCGCGGAGGGCGCAGAGCTCTTTGACGAGCGGGTCCTCCTTTTCGGGCAAGAGGTCCTGCACCTTCTCTCCGTTGATGCGGACGACCCGTCCCGGTACGCCAACGACCGTTGCAAAGGGCGGAACTTCGCTTAAAACGACCGCGCCCGCGCCGATCTTCGCGCCTTCGCCGACGGTGAAGCCGCCCAAGACTTTCGCCCCGCTCGATATGGTGACGTTCTTCTTCACGGTGGGGTGGCGCTTCCCCTTCTCTTTGCCCGTGCCGCCGAGGGTGACCCCCTGGTAGATGACGACCCCCTCTTCGATCTCCGCCGTCTCTCCGATGACGACGCCCGCGCCGTGGTCGATGAACACTCCCGCGGCGATCTTGGCGGCGGGATGGATCTCGATCCCCGTCGTGCGCTTCGCCCACTGCGACGCCATGCGCGCGAGGAGCTTGAAATGCATGCGGTAGAGCCTGTTCGCGAAGCGGTGCCACGAGAGGGCGTGCACACCCGAATAGGTGAGCCATATCTCGAATTTGTTGCGGGCGGCGGGGTCGTTCCGTTTTGCCGCGGCGATGTCCTTTCTCAATCTTGCAAAAAACATTTTCCCACCTCCCCTTCAATTTATGAACCGCCCCGAAGTTTTGCCCGCGTCAGCGGGCGCGGCGGATGGGAATGGAATCGATCTTGTATTCCGCGAGACAGTTATCGCGCATCTCCTCGTTGAAGATCTTCTGCATGAGCAGATATTCGAACACGACGTCGCGCACGTTCTCGCCGCTCAGCGTAAAGCCGCACACGGAAAAGAGGGCGTTTACGTCGGGCGTCTGCATGCGGCAGACGAGGGCGATCGCCATCAGCGTGCATTTTTCGGGATACAGCCTCCCTTTTACGATCCCCTTCCACACGACGGGCTCGATATCGAGTTTTTTCCCCGCCGATTCGGGCGTTTCGTCATACTTTTTGAGGATCGCGGGCAGAAGTTTGGCAAAGGTGTATTTGCGGAATCTGTCCTTGAACGCCTCGAAGGGGCGCGGATAGGAAAAGGAAAAGGTGAAGTGGGTATCTTCGAGCCCCGCCTTGAAATTTTCGAGGACCGCGCGCGGGTCGGGCTGGTAAGCAAGGCGCATCTGCCTGGAATCCTTGCGGGTAATGTTGCCGTCGGCGCCCACCGTGAGCATTTCGGGCATACGGTAGCCGGGGATCGCCGCGATGCGGGTGTAGTCCGCAAACTGCGCGCAAAAGAATTCGTCGAGTTCTCTGAGATAGCTGTACTCCATGTGCCCATTGTAGCATTTTGCGCGGAAAAAAGCAAAGTATTTTGCCGCCCATTCTGAAAAAAACCGCCGAAAAGCGCCGCCCGCGCCCATGCGGTGTCCCGTTTGAAAAAAATACGAAATTTTCGCCGCAAAATTCAAGAAAGTGTGAAAGTACAACGAAAACTTTTTTCACAATGGAGAAATGTCACAAAAATTCGCGGAAATATTGATAAAATCGGCAGTTTTCAATATGTTTTTTGGAAAAATCACTTGCAAATTTTCAACAACTGTGTTAAGATTGTACATGAAAACGAAGATTTCAGGAGTATGCCCATGAAAAAAGATCGCATCGAAGAGATCGCCGAGCTTTTGGATAAGCGCGGCAAACTGACTTTGAGCCAGCTCGACACCTATTTCCCCGACGTTTCGCAAATGACCCTCCGCCGCGATTTGTTGGAACTTGAAAAGGCGGGGCGCATCATAAGGGTCCGCGGCGGGGCGATGTCCGTGAAGGAAGTCCAGAAGGTCTCCAACGAGCCCTACGCCAAAAAGACCGCCATGCACACCGACGAGAAGATCCGCATCGCGCAGAAGGCGGCGAGCCTCATCGAAGAGAACTGCTCCCTCTTCATCGACGGCGGCACCACGGCGATGTGTCTTGCCAAAGAATTGCCCGACATTCCCATGCATATCTTCACCAACGGGCTCGCCGTTGCCATTGAGCTCGCCCAAAAGAAGAACCTCAACGTGACCATGCTCGGCGGGCAGGTGATGAAGGAAAACCTCTCCACCGCTTCCCCCGTCGCGACCAGCTATTTCGAAAATACCAACTTTGAGCTCGCGATCATCTCCGCCTCGGCGTTTACGCCCGAAAACGGCTTCTCGTGCGGCTCGATGGTAGAGGCGGACCTGCTCAAAATGGCGCGCCAGAAGGCAAAATCGCTCTACATGATGCTCGACAGTTCCAAGATCGGCAAGATCATGCCCCATACCTTCGCGCGGCTCGAAGACATCGACGTGCTCATTACGGACGACGAATTCCCCGCCGACCTCAAAGAACAATTCCAGCTCAAAGACATCGTTGTGATGTAACCCGAACGGAAATAAGCGCGGGGAGGCGAAAGATCGCCTCCCCGTTTTGCATCAGGCGGCGTTCCGCCGCCGAATTTCCGCCCGCCGTCAATTCCCGAAATAGATCGCTTCGACCATGCTTCGGGCGAGCTCTTCCGCCGAGCCTTCACAGCCGTTTTCCAGCCACGCCATAGAGACGTTGAACAGCATCCCCGCATAGAGGTAGGGGGAATAGCGGTTTCCGCCGACGCGGTCGTTTTCGAACGTTTCGACGAAGCTCTTGTTGAGAAAGTCGAGATAGAGATATTCGAGGCGCGCCCGCTTGATGAGGCGGAATACTTCCTCGTTTTCCCGGAACATTCCGAAGGCGCTCTGCGCGATCGCGATATAGTCCTCCTTGCACCGCGGATAAAAGCGCTGTATGTGCATGAAATCTTTTGTATTGTGCTCGAAATAGTAGACGAGGACGTCCTCTTTCCGCTTGAAATAGCGGTAAAACGTCGCCCTCCCCACGCCCGCCTTTTGGGCGATGTCGGTAACGCCGATCTTTTCGAACGAAATTTCCTTCATGAGCCTGAAAAGCGCCTGCACGATGTAAAAACGGGTATATTCTTCGGGCGTTGGTTCCATGAGACAAATTTCCCCCTTCTGTCTTTTTTGCGGCGACACTTCGGGCGGTTGTGTCTTTTCCCCCTTTTTTGCGCTTGCTTTTTCCGCCGCTTTCCTCTATGATACACTTGTCTCACGCAAAAGTCAACCGAAACGCGCGTCGGCGGCAACGCGGGGGGCAAAAAATCGGAAAGGAGTAAAAAAATGGAAGAAAAAGACTTTGTGACGTTCGAGTATAAGACGGTTTCGGTCAAGGCGGAACAGCAACCGAAATGCGCAGACCTGTACGAAGCGTTCGGTTGGGAGATCATTTCGGCGGCGCCGTCGATGGCGGGAAACGTCGTGCTCTCCCTCAAACGGGACAGAAAATTGAAGCACAAGCAGGAGCTGAAAAAAGTCGAGCGGCAGGCGGAGGAAGTTTCCCGCACCCTCGAACGGCTCGAACGGTCGAAAACGGCGGGACCCTCCGGGTTTGCCTATCTGTTCGGGATCGTCGCCGCGCTCGTTCTGGGGGGCGGAATGTGTCTCGTGATGCTGACGGAGAACAATCTTCCCGCGCTCATCGGCGGGATCGTCCTCGGCATCGCGGGGATCGTCCTCTGCGGGGTGAATTACCTCATCTATAAAAAGGGGGTGGAAAGGCGGCTCAAACGGGTGCTGCCCGCCGTCGACGAAAACGAGGAAAAACTTGCGGATCTGCTCGAAAAGGGCAACGATCTGCTCCGCGCCGATCTTATCTGACAAGAGAGCGCCGCGCTTTTTGCGCGGCGCTCTTCTTTTTTTCGGTTATCCGTTCTCCTGCGCGGCAACGAAAACGATCCCCGCGGCGTTCGGTCCGATATGGGCGCCGACGGCGCAACAAATGCGGAATACGCGCCCTTCCCGCCCCACCGCCTTCATGAGCTCGCAGGCGGGCGTTTCGGGTTCGGTGCGCAAAAAGTAAACGGGATAGGCGGGATCGGTCCGCGCGGAGAGATACTCGTTTGCGAGCGCTTGGAGCGCCTTTTTCTGCCCGTGCGCCCTGCCCGTCATGACGACCGTCCCCTCCCGCGAGACCCCGACGATGGGCTTTATGCCGAGAAGATCCCCCACAAAGGCGACGCTCCGCTTGATCCTTCCCCCCTTGCGCAGATATTCGAGGGTATCCACACAGGCGCAAAGGCGGATACGGGGGCGCAATTCATCGAGAATGGCAACGACCTCATCCGCGCTCTTTTCCCGGTTTTGGACCGCCGCCTCCACAAGGATGCGGAGCATGGCGGTGGTGCAGAGGGTCTCATAGATATGCACTCGCGTAAATCCCCCCTCCTCTTTGGCGAGCCGCGCGGCGTTCGTCGTGCCCGACAGCGCCGAAGAGATGAGAAGGGCCAGCGTTTCCTCTCCGCCCGTCCGCGTAAACGCCTCGAAAAACAGTTCCTGCGAAGGTTGCGAGGTGTGCGGGAATTCGCCCGACAGCAACCTCTTATAAAAGTCCTCCTTCGTGAGCTCCACCCCGTCGAGAAACGCCTCCGCGCCGAATACGACGGTGAGCGGGACGACTTCGATCCCCAGCGCGCGCGCCTCCTCTTGCGAGATCTCCGCGGAAGAATCGGTGATGATTTTCAGCATGAAATATCCTCCTTCTGCCGATTTCTCCCGCATTATAGCGCAACCCGTTCACTTTGTCAACTAATTTATCCCCCTTTTCCGCGCTTGCGCCCCCTCAATATTCCGCGATCCCCAAAACGTAGTCCGAGCGCACGTCGAGGAGCGCGCAAAGTTTGGCGAAGGTATCCAGCGCGGGGAAAATATCCTGCCGCATATACTTGGAAACGGTCTGCGCCGAGACCCCGATCGCCTTCGCGACCTCCTTCTGCGCCATGCCGCTCGCCGCGATCACTTCCCTGAGCCGCCTTTGAATGTCTTTCAGCTCCATAATTCCCCCCTATTTTTTTGTCGATTCTTCAAAAAATATCGCACAATATGCGATAAAACGCTTGACAATCGCATATTAGGTGATTATAATAGGGGTAGTTTCCGAAAATCCTTTACCTCGGAAACGGTAAGCCGGGCAAAAATACTTTCCCCCTAATAAAGTCATTTTATTCGGTTTACCAAAACGCGCACGGCTGCCTTTCGCCGTGCGCGTCCTTTGTGGGGGGGTGAAGATGAAGGAGCTCGGAAACAAAAAGGACGGCAGAGCGCCGTCCTTTCTGTTTGTGCTTATGCTTCGCAATTTGCTTTCAAAACTCTCAGGCTGGCTTTGAGCTCTTCGGGCAGACGGTCGCCGAACTGCTCGTAATAGCCCTCGATCTCGTCCGCTTCCGCGCGCCAGCGCTTTTTATCGACATAGAGAATGCTGTCGAGCGTCTCCTCGGTGAGATCCAGCCCCGTAAGGTCGATGTCCTTTGCGTAGGGAACGTAGCCGATCGCCGTCTCTCTCGCGTCCACCGCATTTTGGCAACGTTTCAGGATCCAGTCGAGCACGCGCATGTTGTCGCCGAAGCCGGGCCAGATGAAGTTGCCCGCTTCGTCCTGGCGGAACCAGTTGACGTTGAAGATCTTGGGCGGATTCTTGATCTTTTTGCCCATCTCGATCCAGTGCCCGAAATAGTCCGCCATGTGATAGCCCGCAAACGGCTTCATCGCCATCGGGTCGTGGCGCAGAACGCCGACCGCGCCCGTTGCGGCGGCGGTCGTCTCCGAGCTCATAATGGAGCCCACGAACACGCCGTGGTTCCAGTCGCGGGACTGGTAGACGAGGGGCGTCGTGGTGGCGCGTCTACCGCCGAAGATGATCGCGTCGAGCGGGACGCCTTCTTTGGAATCGAATTCGGGGGAGAGGCAAGGGCAGCCCGTTGCGGGAGCGGTAAAGCGGGAGTTAGGATGCGCCGCCTTCGTGCCGCTCTCAGGCGTCCATTCGTTTCCGAGCCAGTCGATGAGGCGGGCGGGCGCCTGTTTGGTGAGCCCTTCCCACCACACCGTGTTGTCGGAAGGGTCGATCGCGACGTTGGTGAAGATGGCGCCCCGCTTCGTTGCGGCGAGGGCGTTGGGGTTGCTCTTTTCGTTGGTGCCGGGCGCCACGCCGAAGAAGCCGTTTTCGGGGTTCACCGCCCAAAGCCTGCCGTCTTTGCCGATCCTGATCCAGGCGATGTCGTCGCCCACGCATTCCACTTTATATCCCTTTTCGAGATAGTGTTTGGGGGGAATGAGCATGGCGAGGTTGGTCTTGCCGCAGGCGGAAGGGAAGGCTGCCGCGACGTAGTGTTTGGAGCCGTCGGGGAAGGTCACCCCCAAAATGAGCATGTGCTCCGCCATCCAGCCCTCGTTCTTGCCGAGGTAGGAGGCGATGCGCAGGGCAAAGCACTTTTTGCCGAGGAGAACATTTCCGCCGTAAGCGGAGTTCACCGAGATGATGGTGTTATCCTCCGGGAAGTGCATGATATAGCGCTTTTCGGGATCGACGTCGCATTTGCAGTGGAAGCCCTTGATAAAGTCGCCGTCCTCGCCGAGGGCTTCGTAGCAATCGAGCCCCACCCTCGTCATGATCGCCATATTGAGAACGACGTAAATGCTGTCGGTCACCTCGATGCCGATCTTGGAGAACGGGGAGCCGACGACCCCCATCGAATAGGGAATGACGTACATCGTGCGCCCCTTCATTTTTCCGCGCGCGATCTCGCGGCAAAGGGCGTACGCCTCGGCGGGATCCATCCAGTAGTTGATGGGACCCGCGTCCTCTTTGTTTTTGCAGCAGATGAACGTACGGTCCTCCACGCGCGCGACGTCGTTTTTCGCCGTGCGGTGGTAGTAACAGCCGGGGAGCTTCTCCTCGTTGAGTTTGATCATCTCGCCCGTCTTTACGCCCTCTTTTCTGAGCGCTTCGAGCTGCGCTTCGCTGCCGTCGATCCAGACGATTTGGTCGGGCTCGGCGAGTTTTGCGCTCTCTTCGACGAACGCAAGGACTTTTTTGTTGTTGGTAAGTGCCGATGTCATGATTGACCTCCGTATAAATTTTCCGCGAATGGGCAAATCGCCCAACTTCTTCCGAATACATTATAGCACAAAAATTTGTCAATGTAAACGGGTTTGAAAAATTTTTCGCAGAAATGCAATGAACGCGGCGCGTCCCGCAAAGAAGGCTCATCTCTTTCAAAGAGGGCTAATCTCTTTCCACCTTCACGTAATTCCCCGTATCGGCGTCCTGAAACACGACATAGTAGCCGTCCTTTTCCGAATAGGGCGAAACGGGCACGAAGAGGCTCGCCGCCCTCGCCTCCTTCGGGGGGATCTCTTTGAGCGCAACGCAGAGGAAGCGGGGCACCCCTTCCCCATATACCACGCCGAGCAGGGCGCGCTCCGTTTTCACCCATTCCGAATGGGGAATGGCGGAGACGAGGGTCTCGTCGCGGGGGTATTTCCCGAACGCCTCGTTCAGCTTTGCCGCGATCTCATGATAATATGTAAGCCCGCCGCGCGAAATGCGGAAGGGATGGGGGGCGGGCAGCTCTTCCGCGGACGGTTGTCCGTCCTTTTCCCCCTCTTCGGAAGGGGCGTAATAATTCGCGCCGGCAATGGCTTCGTCGTCGTATTCCGCCGCGGCGACGTCGCCCGGCGGCACGTCCTCATCCTCTTCGAGCACGGGAACGACGGGCGCGAGCGGCACCTGCGGCGAAGGCGCGCCCGGCACGGCGTTGGGCGGCATGGGCACGGGGATGGGGCGTTTTCCCCCCTCCGAAAAGGCTCTCAGCAGGGGAGCGTAGTCCTTCGGGGCGTTTCCGCAATGCCCGAAGGCGATCGCCTCGGCTTCCCCGCGCACAAAGCACAAGAGCGCCGCAAACCCGCCCGCGACGGAGGGCGCGTTTTCGATGTGCAACGCCTCGTTCCCCTTCATTTCGAAGCAGAAATATTGCCCGCCCGCTTCGATGCAGAGGGCGTATCTGCCGTCGCTGAGGGGGGAGAGCCCCGCGATCCGCGGCGTAACGACGAGCTTTTCCCCCATTCTCTCCGCATAAACCGCCCCCGTGACGGGCGCGCCGTCCGCCGTAAACCCTTTTTTCACTTGTTTGAGGATACATAATCTTTTTTCGTAAGCCATAAGAGCCCTCTCTTTTTGCCTTTCAGCATACCGCAAACGCAGGCGAAAAAATTGCAAATGGGTGTAAAAAAACCGCGACTTTGCGCGGTTTTTTCTTTTTTTCGGGCGAAGTTTTCTCAAAGGGAGAACGGATCCTCTTCCCCGGCGGAAAAACTTTCGGTGGCGAGGCAAAAACAGCGGTCGGTGTCTGCGATCTTCTTACAGCCGTCGCCGTTTATGTAAAAAATATGCTTGCCGTCCGTGCAATAGACGCCTCCGTCGCGGCAGAGCGCGAAATCGCACACGCCGCTTCTGAGCGTCTGTTCGCCCCCCTCGCCGAGCCGCACGAGTTTCCAGCTCGCGGGGATGAAGCCCGCTTCTTTGTTCTTTTTCGCGTTGCGCTTGTATTCCTTTTCCGCGTCGATTAAGGCGCCGTCCAAAAAAAGTTTGCGCGGATCGGACTTTTTGCCCCGCGCGGGATTCTCGCCCCCCGCGGGCGCGGAAGTGAGGCTCGTATGTCCGAAGAGCGCCACAAACGCCTGCAAGAACCCGAAGATCGCCTTCAAAATGCGGAAGGGAAAGAGCAAAATATCGAGAAAGACGTTGCTCCCGCGCTCCGCCGTTTCGGGGCGTTTGATGCAATAAAGTTCGCCGTTTTGTGCGAATTTCGGCTTAACGTATGCAAATTTTTTGTCACTTTTGTATTCTTTGATTTCGAGCGTCGTAAGGTTGAGTTCGCAGATGACGGCGGGCGCGTACCTGCCGGCGAATTCCCCTTGGGCGTTCCTGCCCACGCCCGCGCTGTCGAAGTAAAGCAGGTTGGCGTCGGAGGGGAAAAAGCAGGGGTCGGCGTCGCGGGAGTCGCCCTCGGTGAGGGTTTTCAGCTCGGACGAACGCATGTCGAGGAGCCCGACGGAGGCGGTGGCGCCGTCCCGCCGCACGGTAACGGCGAGCGTTTCCCCCGCACAGCCGACGGAGAGGATCTCCTCCTCCGAAGAGGTAAAGATGTGCTCCTCGCGCGCGTTTTTCTCGCATACGTCCTTGCGATATACCCCCGACGAGCCGTTTACCGAAAAGGCGTAAACGACCTTTCCGCCGTCCCAGGCGACGCCGTTGATCGCCGCGTCGATCATCTCTTCCCTGCGGGCGCTATAAAGCTCGTAATCGCCGCGGAAGCGCGCTCCCTCGCCGCCGAATTTCCATTCGTCGTTTTTCGTGCGCGTCTCCGCATACTCGCGGTAGCGCAAAAGATACTCGCTCTCGTAAAGAGAGACCCTATCGCCGTCGAACACGCCGATTTTTTCGCCGTCTGCAAAACACAACTTTTCCATACGGACATTATACCACAGCCGCGCGGGATTGTAAAGTTTTTTTCGCAGAGAAAAACGGAGCCGAACGGCTCCGTTTTTCAGATACGTATCATCAAATTCAGTCCGCCGCGGGAGCGTCGGGCGCAGCTGCGGGCGTTTCCTCCGCCTTTTGCGGGGCGACCGCTTTGGGAAGGGACAGACCCGCCATGCGGTACATCTCTTCGAGCGGGGGAAGGCTTTTGAGCAGACCCGACAAAAATCCCGCCGTCGCCGTTTTACCGTCCGCGTTCGCGCCGCCGTCCCAGACGGTGACTTTGTCGATCTTGACGCCCGCGATCGCCTTGACCTGTTCGGCAACGATCGTTTCGAGCTTGTCGGCGATGAGAAGGCGCACCGCTTCGTCGGAGCTTCCCGCGCTTCTGACGAGGGCGTCCATACCTTCCGCCTGTTTGGTGAGTTTTTCTTTGGCGCCGCGCGCTTCGGCATCCATCTTGGCATAGATGGCGTCCGCTTCGCCCTGCGCCTTTCTCCGCGTCTGTTCGGCGACCGCTTCCGCCTCGATTTCGAGTTTGCGTTTTTCGATGTCCGCCGCGACGATGACGTCCGCTTCCTTCGTCGCTTTTTCGCGCGCCGCACGGGCAATCTCGGCGCTCTGCTCGGCGGCGTAGCTCTCTTCGAGCGCCTTTGCCGCCTGCACCTTTTCCGCGGTGACGGCGAGTTTCAGCGCCTCGGCTTCCTTTTCGCGGAGCTGTGCCTGGGAACGGGCGATCTCCGCCTTTGCCTTGTTTTCGCCGTCGATCGCCTGCGATTCTGCCTCCGCCACGCGGATACGCTGTTCGCGCTTGGCGTTCGCCTCGCCGATGGAACCCTTCTTGTCCTCTTCGGCGACGGAAATTTTCGCGTCGTTGATCGCCTTTGCCGCCGCCTCTTTGCCGAGGGCGACGATGTAACCGCTCTCGTCGGTGATGTCGGTGACGTTCACGTTGATGAGCCTGAGCCCCACCTTTTTGAGTTCGCCTTCGACGTTGCGGGAGATGGCTTCGAGGAATTTATCGCGGTCAGCGTTGATCTCCTCGATGTTCATCGTCGCGATGACGAGACGGAGCTGTCCGAAGATGATATCCCGCGCGAGATCGGAGATCTGCGAGAGGGTGAGCATTCTCAGCCGTTCGGCGGCGTTCTGCATCACGCCGGGATCGGTGGAGACGCCCACGGTGAAGATGCTCGGCACGTCGATACGGATGTTCTGCTTGGAGAGGGCGCTTTTGAGGTCAACCGAGATGGAGAGCGGGGTCAGATCCATAAAGGTGTACTTCTGGAAGAAGGGCGCCACAAAGGAAGCGCCGCCGTGGACGCATTTTGCGCTCCGGTAGGTGCCGTCGGGATTCGGACGGATCTTACCGTAGATGATCATGATCTTATCGGGCGGGCAGGTCTTATAGCGCACGGCGATGGTGAGCACGATGAGCACGACGATCAGAACCGCCACAACGATAACGGCAACGATTGCGGGTGACATTTCTGTTTTTTTCTCCTTTTTTTATTTTTTGATATTCCGGGCGGAAAACTCCGCCCCGGCGGGAAAGAGCTTTCCCGTCATTTCTTTTTCACGATGGCGAAGTCGTCGGAATAGCCGACGATCTCCACCTCTTCGTCGACGGAGAGCCTGTCTCCGTCCGTAACGGCGTCGATCTCCATATATTTGCCCTGCGCGGTGAGGGTAATCTTGCCCCTTCCGGAACGGGAGGCGGGCACGCTCACGTAGACCGTAGCCGTTTTCCCGACGAGTTTTTCCGTTTCGAGATTGCCGCTACACTGCAATTTGGCGATCCCGCGGAGGGCGAACGCCACGCCGAGGAGCGCCGCCGTGCCCGTGAGCACAGAGACGAGAATGGGCAGCCAGTAATTATCGGGGGGCAAAAAGGTCGCCGTGGCGAAGCCGCACCAGCCGCCGAGCGCAAAGAACGCCGTGAGGCTCTTTAAGGTAAAGATCCCCAGCCCGCCGTCCGTGTCGGTATCGCCGTTCATATCGAAATCGCCGTCGGCGTCGAGATCTCCTCCGCCGAAAGAGACGATGAGCATGACGATCTGCACGATGAGAAGCACGCTCGCAACGACCGAGATCCAAAAATAGACCTGTTCGAGCACTGTCATACTTGTAAACCAGTTCATAATGTTTCCTCCGGGAATTCCTGTTTCTTTTATAACACCGTTTTGAAGGGTTCAAACACCCTCTCAGCCCTGCAAAAGGATGACGGGGACCCCCTTTTTACGGGCATAGCCGACGGTGTATGCCGTGCCGCCCTTGTTTTGGGTGAGATAGGCGAGCACGACGTCGGCGCAGTCTACCATATAGCGGTCGCGGGCGAGAAAACAGCCGCTCACATAGCCGTCGAAGAGGACGGTTTTGCGGTCGCACCACGAGAGCAACTCCCCGTACCTCTTTTTTTCGCGCTGCAAGAGCCTCTCCTCGTGCCCGCGGTAGGGAATGCACGCCTCGATGTAGATCCGCTTCTTCTGTTTCAGATCGGCGAGACATTCGAGCGCCAACAGATCGAATCCTTCCGCCATTCCGCAAAGAAAGGTATCGCATCCCGCCGAAATGATCTCTTCCAAGCGGTCGTAGAGCAGGTTTTGATCGAAATCGGGGGGGATTACGCGGTGCCCCGTCAGCGCGCATACCGTATAGAGCAATTCTTTCATAAGATCGGCGCGCTCCTCTCCTTTCCCCTGCCGCGCGGATATTGCAAGGGCGTCTCCCGCTTTTTCTCCACGCGGACCAGCATCCTCTCCCCCGCCTGTTCGGGAAGAGAAAACGCCGTAACTTCGGGTTTTCCCCCGCCGAGCAAAGAGATCGCCCGCTCCGCTTCGGCAATTTCCTCCTCTGCGTTCCCCTTATACGCGATGAAAGATCCCCCCTTTTTCACGAAGGGAAGGCAATATTCCGCCAGCGTGTTCATCCGCGCCACGGCGCGCGCACAGCAGACGTCGAACTTCTCGCGGAAGGCGCCGCGAGCGGCTTCTTCGGCGCGGCAGCAAAACACTTCCGTCCCTTCAAGCTCTAACTCGCGGACGGCGACGCGCAAAAATTCGCACTTTTTCGCCGTGCTCTCGAAGAGGGAAAAGGTAAGATCGCCGCGCACGATCTTCAACGGCAGAGAGGGAAACCCCGCCCCCGAACCCACTTCGGCGACAGAGGCGTTTTGCGGAAAGAGAAATTCCCCCGCCACCGAATCGAGAAAATGTTTATAGAGAATCTCCTTTTCGCCGACGATCGACGTCAGGTTGAATTTTTTGTTGTAAAAGAGGAGAATTTCCCGGTAGCGGTCGAATTTTTCGGCGAATTTTTCCGTTATCAGGCGAAGATCTCCCGCAAGATCGGGCTCTTTTTGCTGCATATTAAGATTATATCACGATTTTCTCTTTTTTTCAACCGTTTGTGGAAAAAGGGTACGCTTTTTTTCCACACTGTGGACTTCTTTGGGGATAACTTTCCTTCTTTCTCCGCTCTTTGGGCGGCGGGAAAATTTCCCCTTTTGCCGCGGGTGGACAAGTTTTTTTTCCCAACATTTTATCCACAGCTCCTTCCACAAAGAATTTCCGCTCCATTTTTCCGAAAATCTCGCTTTTTACTTGAACTTTTTCGGGAATTTCGCTATAATATAGGAAAATAAGAAAGATGGGACGAGCTTTTCCACAATTCCACCCTCTTTATTATTACTATTAAAAAATCTTATTTATAAAATACCACAAGGAGAGAAGGAATGAAATTCGTATGCGACGGGCTTTCCCTTTCGGAAGCGGTTACAAAAACAAGCAAGGCATGTGCGATCAGGACCACGGCTCCCATTATGGAATGCGTGAAAATTTCCGTAAAGAGCGACGAGGTGGTGTTGCTTGCCACGGACGGGGAGCTCTCCATCCGCAAGACGGTGAAGGCGGAAGTCTTTGAGGAAGGCGAAATCTGCGTGACGGGAAAACTTCTTTCCGACCTTCTCGGAAAACTTTCCGAAGAAGAGGTAACGGTAAAGACGGGCGACCGCGGGCTGGAAATTTGCTACCGCGATTCCTCTTCCTTTTTGCAGACCCTTCCTGCGGAGGAATTCCCCAAGATTGACCTTGAAATCGGGGAAAATTATTTCGTGATCAAACAGGGCGCGCTCAAAAAGATCATTGCGGAGACGGTATTTTGCTGTGCGCAGGACGATTCCCGCCCCATTCTCAAAGGATGTCTCTTCGAATTCAAAGAGAAGCTGGAAGCAACGGCGCTCGACGGCTACCGACTCGCCCTCTCTTCGGCGGAGATCCTCTCCGGGAACGAGGAACAGAGCATCATCTGCCCCGCGCGCACCCTCGTGGAAATTTCCCGCATGCTCGGCGAGGACGACGAAGAAATCACCGTCTATACGCAGGGGGGAAATCTTCTCGTCGGTACGGGCAATATGACGATCGTCTCCCGCCTCTACCGCGGCGAATTCATCCGCAAAGAGAGCGTTCTTCCGCCCTCCTTCCTCACCGAAGTGACGGTAAACCGCGCCCAGCTCATATCGAGCGCGGAGCGCGCCGCCATCCTCATCCGCGGGGACAAGAACAACCTCGTTACCCTCGAAATCGGCGGAGAGAGCTTGAAAATCCGTTCCGTCTCCGACGCGGGCAACGTTTACGAGAGTATCCCGGCGCGCACGGCGGGCAAGGACCTTACCATCTCCATGAATGCGAAATATCTGCTCGACGCCCTCCGCGCGCTCGAAGAAGAGGAGTGTGTTCTCTCCTTCAACGGGGCGATTTCTCCCTTTATTCTTCAAAATAAGGAAAAGAAAGACAGCCTTTATTTGATTTTACCCGTCAGAAACGCGCAATAATCGCTTGACGAAAAGAGGGAAAATCTTTATAATCAAATCGGAAACACGAAAATAGGAGTATTTTATTATGAAAAGAACTTACCAGCCCAAAAAGAGACAGAAAAGCAAGGTTCACGGCTTCCGCAAGAGAATGGCGACCAAAGGGGGCAGAAACGTTCTCAAAAGAAGGAGAAACAAGGGGAGAAAGCACATCTCCGCATAACGTGAAATATCAAAGGGTAAAGAAAAAGAAAGAGTTCAAAAAGATCCTTACGGCGGGGAAACGCGCGTATAGCGCCTCCGTGACGGTGGTTTATCTCCCTGCCGAAGGGACAAGCATGGCGGTTTGCGTCGGAAAAAAATACGGGAAGAGCGTGCAAAGAAACCACATCAAACGGCTGCTCCGCGAAGCGTTCCGCGCGCAGGGAGATTTTCCGCTCCCCTATTCTTTTTTACTCATACCGAAGCCCGCCGAAAGTTATTCCTTCGAATCGTTCCGGCGGGATATCCACAGCATATTCAAAAGGGAAAAGCTCGCGGATGATTAAGCTCGGCGCGGTCATGGGAGAGAATTTCCGCTATCTGCGGAAATGTTTTTGCCGCAATCTCTTGAAGGGAGGTTGCATCCGTATGATCTGTTTTTACCAGAAAAAACTCTCCCGCCACACCTGCCTTTACGAGCCGACTTGTTCGGAATACACCAAGCGGTGCATCAATAACTGGGGGGTGCCCGTCGGCATCCTCTTGGGAATGTGGCGGATCCTTCGGTGCAACCCCTTCTCCAAGGGGGGAAAAGATCCCGCGCCCGAAGTATTCTGGAAAGTCCGCTGGCTCCTTTGAATCAAAACAACGATATGATTTCATTTCCTCTTCTCGAACAGGGATTTTACATCGATCTCAACTGGTTGGGGCAGCTCGTGCGGCTCATCATCGACGGCGTCGGAATTGTCGGCGTCGGCGTCATTGTTTTTGCGCTCATCCTCAAAGCGATCACCACCCCCTTCGATATTTATCAGCGGGTGAAGATGCGCAAGCAGAACCTCATCATGGAGCAGATGAAGCCCGAACTCGAAAAACTGCAAAAGCAGTATGCGAACGACAAGCAGACGTACAGCATGAAGATGCTCGAACTGCAAAAAAAGAACGGGTACAGCATGCTCGGCGCCTGTCTGCCCATGATCATCTCCCTCGCGATCCTCATCATCGCCATCTGGGCGTTCCAGTCCTATGCGCAATATGCGAATCTCTCGATGTACGAGAGAATGGCGGAAGGATATAACAGCGCCGTGCTCGAATATGCGGTGGACGGGAAGGACTATCATTTTGCGGCGGAGGAAGAGGAAAACGGCGAGCTCGTCATAGGGAGCGGGAAGTTTACCGACGAAGGCGCGGACGGCGTGAGATCGTTTACCGAGGACGGGATCGTCTATTCCCTCATCGAGGAAGAAAACGGCATTAAAAGAATGGAGGTGAAGAGCCTCTCTCCCGAAAAATGCCTCTTCTACCGCTATACGCTTGAACCCGAAAACCTCGGCAGGACCTATTATATCGACCTTGAAAAGGTAAAACAAAACGGGGAGATGTGGGAGGCGATCCAGGCGCTGATGACGCAGGAAGTGACGACGGATTCGGGCACGGAGACGGTGACGATCCCCGTCGATACCGCGTGCATCGCCTATTTCCAGTCAATCGGCTCGGCGGCTTCGGCAAACGTGTTCCGCAACGAGAAGAACCCCGGATTCCTCTGGGTGAAAAACGTTTGGTATCCCGACGTCTCGTACAATCACCCCATCCAGAACTATTCGGGCGGAATGGGCTCCTTTAAGACCACCTTCAATTCGGGGATCCGCTCTCCGAAATGGGAGGGAGAAAAGAGCATCGGCGAAGTCATCTCCGAGGCGAACTACAACGCGCTCACCGCAGACCTGTCTGCCGAAAAATCGCAGCCGAACGGCTATTTCGTGATGATCATCATCTCGATCGGGCTCATGCTCCTCTCGCAGTTCATCACGATGCGGAGCAGCAAAACGGCAAACCAGTACCAAACGGTAGACGGGCAGGGCGCGGCGTCGCAAAAGATCATGATGGTCATCATGCCCCTCATGTTCGCGGTATTCGGGTTCATGTGGAGCGCGGCGTTCACCATTTATAACATCATCAGCAGTTTCATCTCCATTGTCGTAACGATCGCCACGAATTTCGTCATCGGCAGGATCTTCAACAAAAAGGAAGAGGAGGCGCTCAAAGAGCGGTACACCCGCAGCGTTCCGTGGAAGAACGACGGCGAGGATAAGAAAAAGGGAAAGAGAAAATAATTTCGGAAAGAAGGTAGCGATATGGAAAGTCAGCAGGTGTTCAGCGGAAAAACGGTGGAAGAAGCCGTGGAAGCGGGCTTGAAAGAGTTGGGCGTTACGCGCGAAGAAGTGGACGTGGAAGTTTTGGAAGAGGGCAAGAAGCGGCTGTTCGGTTCGGTCCCCGCACAGGTAAAACTTACCGTGAAACCCAAACTTACCGACGGAGAGCGCGCCGTCGCCTTTTTGGAGGGGCTGTTTGAACGGCTCGCCA
Organism: uncultured Clostridia bacterium; assembly: GCA_947632015.1. Taxonomy (GTDB): domain Bacteria; phylum Bacillota; class Clostridia; order Christensenellales; family Borkfalkiaceae; genus Gallimonas. Next base: position 61,570 of record CANRNP010000002.1, read on the forward strand.
TCGAGGCGGTCCCCACCCTCCGCGAAGAGGACGAGAAGATCGTGATCGATCTTGCTACGGCAGAGCCGAACAAAGGGCTCATCGGTCGGCGCGGCGAATTGATCGACGCGATCCAGACGCTGGCGGGCGCGGTCGCCAATACGGGCAGGAGAGATTATAAGCGGGTCGTGGTGGACTGCGGAAGTTACCGCGAGGACCGCGAAGAGACCCTTCGCCATGTGGCGGAAAAACTCGCGCAGAAGGCGGTGCGGCTGGGGAAGAAGGTCCGCCTCGAACCGATGAATCCCTATGAGCGGCGGATCATCCATTCGGCGCTCGTCGATAACCCCGACGTCACGACGAAGAGCGAAGGCAAGGAGCCGGTGCGCTACGTCGTCATCATTCCCAACAGGCTCAAACCCTATGAGCGCCGCGACCGGGGCGGAAAAGACCGCGGCAGATACGGCGACAGAAAGGGCGGCGGAAACGGTAAATACGGCGAAAAGAAGCCCTATCCCAAGCGCGAGCTCCCCGCAGAGGGCACCCCGCAGACTTCGGGCACGAGCTTCAACCGCGGCGGAAGCGGCAGCGGCTACAAAAAAGGCGGCTTTTCGGGGTTCTTCGGGACCTACCTCGGCAACTCGCGCGACGCGGAGACTTCCGGGGAAACTTCGCCCGAAACACCCGAAACGCCCGAAAGCGACGAATAACGGTACAAAAAAACGCCGTCCGCAGGTAAGCGGACGGCGTTTTTACAAACTCAGTTGTTTTTCAGCCATTCCTGCGCCTTCGCCTTTGCAAAAGCGGTAATGGTCTCTTTGGCGTAGGGCGAACTCTCGCCGCCGTAGGTGTACAGGAAGTAGTCCCCTTCCGCCGTTTGATACATCGTCATTTCATAACCTGCGGGATCGCCGTACGCGCCGCTCGTCACTTTCTTCACGACGATAGCCGTCTCGGTATCGTAGGTCTTGTTTTTGGTTTTCTTGACCATGGTTTTTCTCCTTTTTTTCTTTATTCTATTCCCTTTGGAAAATTTCGTCAAATCAATTTCGGGAAATTTCAAAAATGATTGAAAATGTGAATTTTATACGACCGTTTGTGAATTTTTATCCATTTCCACCCCTTCGAGCCATTCCGCCACCGCCGAAGCGATCATCTCCGCCATGCCGAACACCAGATGCAGCCGCGTTAAATTCAGCATCGAGTAGGAAAACGACGCCTTTTCGCCGATGATGCCGAGCAGGGAGACGTCCCCTATCTCGCCTAAACGTTTGTTTGCTCCCGATCCCGGACGGAGGGGGCTGTCGGAGAGCTTCACGAGCCCCGTTTCCGAGACTTCGCCGACCGCCGCGTCGATGGCGATGATGCGGGAATCGGGGTGCGTTTTCCGCAAAAATTCCCGCAAATATTTGACTTCTTTCGCCGTGATCGGGGAGCGCAGGCTTCCATAGAGATAGGCGTTCTTTGCTCCCTTTGCGCGGCGCAGAAGGGTCCCCGTGATCGGACCGAGGCTGTCCCCTATCGCCAAATCGCTTCCGATGCACAGAACGACGGGCGGCGCGTCGGTCGGCGTTATGAGCCTTCTGAGGGCCGCCGTAAGCCCCGTTTTCGCCATGGTGTTGCAAACGTGAAAGGCAAATTCCATCTTCGCTCCTTTTTTTGGGAAAAGTATCGACGAAAAAAATTTTTTTATACGCGGCGGAGGGAAATCCGCGACAAAGGTATAAAAAGGTGGTATAATAGTTTATATAAGGAAATAAGGAGGTTGCAGTGACCGGTTTATTACTCGCATCATACGGCTGGATCTTCGATCTCGCCTTCTTTCTGATCCTGATCCTCGGCACGGCGCTCGGTGCGTACCGCGGCTTTGTCACGGGGATCTGTAAGCTGGCGGGATTTTTCGTTTCGATCATCTTTGCCTTTACGTTTTGCATTTCGTTTGCGAACTTTTTGGAAAACTGTTTCGGCATGACGACGCAGATCGCGAACGGGATCGCGGGCGCGATCGCGAAGAATGAGGCGTATGCCGTCGGATTGCAACAGGACGTCGCAGGCGCAGAGATCGGGGAAGTGTTAAAGGCTCAGCCGCTCAACGGGATTGCGATCTGGCTCATTATGCGCTCCTTCGGCGACGTGGCGCTCATCCCTGCGGGAACGACCCCTGCCATGATGCTCGGCTCGGTGCTCGCGAAGTGGATCTCCATCGCGATCGCCTTCGTTGGATTGATCTTGATCGTGCGCCTCGGCACCTGGCTGATCCGCCTCATCTTCGGAGCGATCAAGAAGAGCGTTGCGCCGATCCGCGCGGTCGATCAAGTGCTCGGCGCGATCCTTGGACTGGCAAAAGCGGCATTTCTGCTCTTTACGGTGCTTCTCATCTGCAACTGGCTCCCCTTCGAGGGGTTGCACGCAATGATCGAGTCGAGCACCGTCGTCGGAAGTATTTTTAAGAGCGAATGGTTCCAGAGCGCGACCTCGTATGCCGTATCCGGCAAGTGGTTCGGCGATTATTTGAAAGGATTTCTGTTTGTATGATCGATCAACGGGCGAAGATTTCGCCCGTTTTTTATGCGCAAAAGAAGAATTTTTGCACCGAATGTTTCACGTGAAACACAGCAAAATCGGCGATTTTGTCGGAAGATGTTCCACGTGAAACTTTTTTCGGCTTATTTTTCGTTGCGCATGACCAAAAATGCGATGTTTCACATGAAACATTTCCATTTTTGAGAAAAAACGGTGATATTTATGAAAAACAGGCAATAATTTCCGTAATCTGCTTGCAATTTGCAAGGAGTTGTGGTACAATAAAGCGGTAATATCGCACAGAATATGAGCGTATTATAAATACAAGCTAAAAAGGAGCACAATTTGAGTAAAACATTAAAAATTGTCCTTTCCGTCGTGCTGGTTGCGGTGCTGGGCATAGGCATTTACTTCACAATGTCTACGCTAATGAAAAACAGCAAAGAGATCGCCGCGTCGGACTTTGAGATCCTCGCTATGGGCGGCGAGCTCGACGAAAGTAAGGTAAAACAAGGCGTCGATAAGGGCAAGATCAAAAAGGTATATGTAGACAATTACACCGTGTACGGCTATGTTGACGTAAACGATCGGCAATATACCTACTGGGCAAATTTTGCAAGTCTTTACAACGCAGAAGGCAAGCAGATCCTCGACGAATGGAACGAAAACGGCGTTGTGGAAGAATATGTCTATTCCGACCCGAACGCTGGTGCGGGTTGGGGAAACGCCATCTATCTTGCCGTGTTGGTTATCGGCATTGTCGCCTTCTTCCTCGTGCTTCGGGCAACGAGCGGCGGTGGCGGCAAAGTAATGAACTTCGGCAAGACGAAGGCGAAGGTCTCTACGAATTTAAAGGTCCGCTTCTCAGATGTCGCGGGAGCCGAGGAGGAAAAGCAGGAGCTTGCTGAGATCGTGGAGTTCTTGAAGAGCCCTAAAAAGTTTGCCGACCTCGGAGCGAGGATCCCCAAGGGCGTGTTGCTCGTCGGTCCTCCCGGAACGGGCAAGACGTTGTTTGCAAAAGCCGTGGCGGGTGAAGCGGGCGTTCCCTTCTTCTCCGTGAGCGGCTCTGACTTCGTGGAGATGTACGTCGGCGTCGGTGCGTCGCGCGTACGCGACCTGTTCGATCTCGCCAAGCGGAATCAGCCCTGTATCATCTTTATCGATGAGATCGATGCCGTTGGTCGTCAACGTGGGGCGGGGCTCGGCGGAGGACACGACGAACGGGAACAGACCCTCAACCAGATCCTCGTTCAGATGGACGGCTTCGATTCCAACGAGGGCGTGATCGTTATGGCGGCGACGAACCGTGCCGATATTCTCGACAGCGCATTGCTTCGTCCGGGGCGCTTCGACAGGCAAATATATGTTCACATGCCAGATGTTAAGGGGCGTGAACAAATTCTCAAAGTGCACGCGCGCAATAAACCCCTGGCGCCCGACGTCAACTTTAAGACGATCGCGCGCATGACGAGCGGATTCTCCGGCGCCGACCTTGCAAATCTTCTGAACGAGGCCGCCATTCTGGCGGCGCGCGCGGGAAAGAAGATGATCGGTAACCTCGAACTTTACGAGGGCATCAACAAGGTCATCATGGGGCCGCAGAAGAAGAGCCGCGTCGTCACCGAATCGGAGAAAAAGACGACCGCCTATCACGAGGCGGGGCACGCCGTGCTCGCAAAGCTGTGCGAGCACAACGACAACGTGCAGGAGGTCTCCATTATCCCCCGCGGCATGGCGGGCGGCTACACCCTCACCCGTCCCGAAAACGACGACGACCGCTACACGGTGAACAAGCTCAACGACTTTATCTGCATGGCGCTGGGCGGAAGGGTCGCCGAAGAGCTCGTCATCCAGGACGTCTCCGCGGGCGCCTCGAACGACATTCAGAAGGTCACGCAGATGGCGCGCAAGATGGTGACGGAATGGGGCATGAGCGAGCGTTTGGGCCCCATCGCCTACACGAGCGACGGACCGGTGTTCCTCGGCAGAGATTTCGAAGAGCGCAACACGTACAGCGAAGAGACAGCGGGCATCATCGACGAAGAGGTCAAGCGCATCGTCTCCGCGGCGTATGAGCGGGCAAAGCGGCTCCTCACCGAAAACCGCGCCATTCTCGACAACATGTCGCGCGTGCTCGTCGAACGGGAGACGATCTACACCGAAGAGGTAGACATGCTCATGCGGGGCGCTTCGTGGCAGGAAGTTCTCGAATATATGGAAAAGCACGATAAAGACGCGCCCGACAACCCCTTCGGCAAGGCGGAAGAGGACGACCCGAAAAGCGGCGACGGGAACGATTAAACGGAGAGAATGTACAAAAAGAGGTGATACGTATGGGTAAAATCATTCCATTTTCCAACCAAAAGGGCGGCGTGGGAAAGACGACGACCTGCGTGAATATGGCGGCGTATCTCGCCAAAGCGGGGAAGAAAGTGCTGCTTGCCGACATCGACCCGCAGGGAAATGCCACGACGGGGCTCGGTTTTTCCAAAAGCCAGGTGAAAAAGTCGGTCTACAACGTGCTCATCGACGACGAACCGGTGAAGGACAACATTCTCGAAACGGAGATGCCGGGGCTGTTTCTGCTCCCCGCGAACATCGATCTGGCGGGCGCGGAAGTGGAGCTCGTCTACAAGAAAAATAGGGAACGTGTGTTGAAAAATGCGTTGGAGAAGGTCAAAAACAACTTTGACTATATCCTCGTGGACTGCCCTCCTTCGCTGGGGCTCATCACGATCAACGCGCTCGCCGCGGCGGACAGCGTGATCATTCCCATCCAGAGCGAATATTACGCGCTCGAAGGGTTGAGCCAACTCATGAATACGATCTCGCTCGTAAAACAGCATCTCAACCGCGAACTGAAAGTGGAGGGCGTGGTGCTCACCATGCACGACCGCCGTTCCCTCATCAGCCGCCAGATCGCAGAGGAGATCAAGAAGTATTTCACGAAAAAGCTGTATGAGATCGTCATTCCGCGCAATGTGCGCCTTGCCGAAGCGCCCAGCCACGGCAAGCCCATTTTATTGCACGACCCCAAATGTATGGGCGCACGGGCATACGCCGCGCTCACCGAAGAATTTTTGAAGAAAACGGAAGGAGGAGAATGAGATGGCAAAGGGATTAGGCAGAGGTCTTTCGGCGCTGTTCAGCGATACGGAGGAGGCTTACGAAAACGCGACCGGGGAGGCTATGACGGGCGGCGCGACCGAATTGCCCATTTCGGATATTTATCCGAACCCCAACCAACCGCGGAAAGTGTTCGACGAGGGCGCATTGCTTGATCTGGCGAATTCCATCCGCGAGCACGGCGTCATCAGCCCCATCGTCGTCAACCGCAATCCCGACGGCACCTATATGATCATCGCGGGCGAACGCAGATGGCGCGCGGCGAAGAGCGCGGGGCTTACCACCATTCCCGCCGTGATCCGCGAGCTCGACGAGCGGGAAGTGCAGGAAATTTCCCTCATCGAGAACTTGCAGCGCGAAGATCTCAACCCGATCGAAGCGGCGTACGGCATGAAAAAGCTCATGGAGGAATACGACCTCACGCAGGAAGTGCTCGCCGAGCGTTTGGGCAAATCCCGCCCCGCGATCGCCAACACGCTGCGCCTTCTCACCCTCGCGGAGGAAGTCATCGCGCTCGTGCGGGAGGGAAAACTTTCTTCGGGGCATGCGCGCACGCTCGTTCCCGTTCCCAAGGAGGAACAGGCGGCGCTCGCGCGGGAATGCGTCAAAGAGGGCTGGTCGGTGCGCGAAATGGAGCGCGCGGTGAAGCAATTCCTCAACCCGCCCGAAGTGCTCAACGGAAAAAAAGAGACGAAAAACGCCCTTGCGAACGCCGAACTCAAACATTTTGTGGAGCGGATGCGGACGACGTTCAAGACGAAAGTCTCCCTCATCGGCACCGAAAAGAAGGGAAGGATCTATATCGACTACTATTCCCGCGACGATCTCGACCGCATCACCGAGATGCTCGACATCATCGACAGGCAGGAATAAGGCGGTTTCCGCTTCCTGCCCGAAAGACATTCGCGGCAATGCGCCCGCGCCGGTTTCCCGGCGCGGGCGCATGCTTTTTGGGGCGCAAAAGCCCTTTTGCGCCCGCCCGATACAAGATGTGGGAAAGGGCGGCGCATGCGGGCGGCGAAAATACAATATTTTGGGGGAAAAACGTAAAAAACGGCACGCTTCTTGGTGAAAATACCCAAAAAAAATCGAAAAAAAGGTGAAAGTTTCACAAAAAAAATTTCTAAATAGTATTGACAAAACCGATTTAGTGTGCTATATTTGCGTTAGTGTTGAAATGACGATAGGGGGGAAGTCATGATGCAGAAGGACGTTCGTTGATCTTTTTTGCTACTCTTTTTGCTGTTCGCCGAGGCGGACAGGCAAGAAAAGGGCAGAGGACCGACGAACGTCTTTTTGTACTCGGCAGACCGAAAAACGGCATTATCGCACTCCACGGCGCTCCTTTCGATCTTCGGCGCCCGCCAACCCCCAAACGGCGGAGCTTCCCAAGAGAGGACCGGGTGCCGCAGTGCGGACACGAGATTTCTATTATAAGAGGTAAAGGAATGAAGAAGAAGAAACTTTTGAAAAGCGTTTCGCTCGTTGCACTTTCCGCAGTGATGATGTGCGGCGTAGCGGCAGGCTTTGCAGGGTGCGGAGGAAGTAAAGCCTACCAGATCAGCGTTTCGATGTTCTGCGGCGATACCGACGTCGACATCAACAGAAAGAACTGTACCGACTGGGCGGAGCAATATACCGCAAAACTTCGTTCTCCGGAAGGGGTAGACGGTCATAAGTTCACCGAAGAGGACAAGGATATCACCATCAAGTTCTCCTATCAGACGAATACCGACGCTTACTTCGACCAGTTGAAGAGCCAGATCGCCTCCAACTCCCAGCCCGACGTGTTCTACGTTTCGCCCAAATACGTGAAGGCGTGGAGCAATGCGAACCGCATTCTCGACCTTTCCGAAGCGCTGGCGGCAGACGCGAAAAAGGTGACGGGCAAAGGCGGCATCTGGGAGGACTCCCTCGCCTTCTACGGCTATTCGAAGGATGAAAGATACACCTCCGGCGACCGCATTACCTTCGATGAAGGCAAGAACAAATTCGTCACCGCCGACGGCGTGGAAGTCGGCATCTACGGGCTTCCCAAGGACTATTCCAACTTCGGTCTCGGCTTCAACGAAGTATTCTTTACGAACGAGGTCCGCAAAGCGCTCACTTCCACCTACACGTCCGACAGAACGGGCGTTCCCGGCGCGGAGTACAACAGCTCGAAGTTGAGCTACGGCGCCGAGGAAGGCATCGTCACGGACGAGAACGGACAGGACGTTCCCCTCGTCAACATCGGTAAGCCTACCTACTATAAGCCCTACAACTTCTATAATTACGCCAACTTCACCGCCGCGCTCCAAGCCGGCGATCCTATGGCGACCGCGGTGAATTATTTCACGGACGGCAAGGGCTATTGCGTGACCATCCCCGGCTGGCCCGGCGACACCTTTGTGGACGCAAAAGCATCCGCCGAAAAGACGAACGTGGACGCTGAGTATGCGGATCCTTGGGCGGATGCGGATACGACCGTTCCCGACGATTATATCGACGAGGATGCGACCTACGACACGAAAAATGCGTACATCACGTACACCTATGCCGAATACTCCGCTTTAACGTGGATCATCACCTACTACACGAACACCTACGACTGGCAAGGCAACGGAAAGGGCGGCTGCAAAGTTTCCGGCGGCAACGTCGTGAACGTTTACGGCAACGACCAGTACGACGGCGTGCTCTATCTTCTCCCCTGGCTCGCAGGCAACGACGCGCAGTATCTCGACGAGAAGTCCACGACCGCGCTCAACGGCAACAATCCCGCTACGACGATCGGCACCGATACCTATAAGATGAACCACAAGAAGCTCAACGGCGAAACCGAAGAGATCGACGTGCAGTACGGGATCAACTCGCAGAGATTCCTCGAAACCGTCGGCGCATTCCACGCTTACGGCTCCGACTGGAACGGCAACTCCAACAACGCGGGCGATACCACCATCGAGAAATCCTCCGGCTGGGATCTGTTCGTGAGAGGCAACTGCGTGTTCTACGGCGTCGGTACCTGGAACGCGGGCGCGCTGAACGCGACCGACCGCGAATTCCTCCGTTACAGGCTCATGCCCGAACCCATCTCCGAGAACTATGCCCTTTCCTCCTACATCAAGGACGAGGACTACAACATGAAGGGCTATGTCTGGAACGCAGATAAGAACGAAGCAACGGTCACCGAGGGCAAGGCTTTCGCGCCTGCGACCTTTGAGATCGACGAGATCAAAGAGAACCAGCTTCTCCGCCAGGATCAATGGGGCGCCCGTATGGACTCCGTCGGCTACGGCGTGAGCACCAACGTTTCGGAAGGCGGCGAATGGAGAACCGCCGCGGCGATCGCCCTCGTCAAATACCTCACCATCACCGAGTCCACGCAGGTAGCGCTTACCTATTCGGGCTCCCAGCTTCCCAACTTCAAATCGCAGTGCAACGACTTCTATCTCGGCGAGGGCGACTTCGCGGATATGGTCACTCCCGACGACGGGGAAACCTTCGATAAGGCGTATGAAGTGGCAAAGGCAATGTATGCCGATTCCTTGAAGGCAGGCTCTGACGCGGTCTCCATTGAATCGTGGATGACGGCAAACGGCAACGATGTGAAATACAACGTAGCGTTCAAGGACGATCCGCTCAGCTCCCTTCTCAGCCTTGCGACCGCGATGAAGATCCTCAACCTCATCGTCTACAACCAGGCGGACAGAGACCTCTCGCTCCGGATGCAGTACGGTTTGAACGCGACCCGCGACTCCGCAATGTACACCTATAACGACGACTGGATCGGCGTGCTCGAACCCCGCGGAAGCGGCCTCGTGATGGCTTACGATCAGCAGTCCGCTCACGGCACCGAGATGCTTAAAATCCTTAAAAACATCTATCGGTCCGACAGAGCGAACGAGCTTCCCACGAAGGGCAACGGCTACGGTACGCCCGCATGGTGGTGCCTCAACAAGGCGCAGACCTCCCAGACCACTCTCCTCGACGCGATCCAGGAAGAAAAAGATCTGATGGGCTAAAACGCGCACCCGCCGCGGGGAACTTCTTTCCGGAGTTCCCCGCGGAATGAAATTCTGTATAAGGAGGAATTTATGGAAGACAGCATTGCCGTAAACGAGGCTGTTTCCGAAGAGGACGCCGCGGCGATCGAAGCGGTTCCCCAAAAGAAGCAAAAAAAGCCCATCAACCAGGCAAAGCTACAAGATAACCTTTGGGGCTGGATCTTCTGTATCCCGCTGATCGTCGGTACCGTGTGGTTTGTCTATATCTGCCTGATCATGGCGTTCTTGCTCTCGTTTACCAACTATAACATCATCAACGGCGGCGATATGTTTGCCTATATGGGAAAATTCAGCGAACATATCCACCCGCAGGGTGCGTTTTACTGGTATAAGTTCGCGTTTACGAATCTTACAAAGACGAGCTATCCCATGAATGAACTCGGCGCCTATCTCTTTAACACCGTGTTCTACATGATCGGTATCCCGATCGGTATGGTTCTTTCTATGTTCTTCGCCGTCTGCATGTCGCGCGACATCAAGGGCGGCAACGTATTCCGCGTTCTTTACTATCTCCCCTGCGTCGCGAGCACCGTCTCCATCGTCTATACCTTCAAGCTCATGTTCTCCCAGCAGGGCGTTATGAACGGGATCCTCGGACTCAAAAGTTTCGACAACGGCGGCGGATTCCAGTGGATCAACCTCAACGGTACCACCGACCTCGCTTGGAATACGATCATTCAGAAGACCGGCGGCACGCCGACTTCGCAATCGGCGTTCATGAACGATCCTTACTGGTGCCAGGGGATCTTCACGAAGCTCGTCATCATCGTCATGAGCGTTTGGAAAGGCTTGGGCGGCACGATCATTCTCTACATAGCCGGGCTTTCCGGCGTGAACGCGGCAACGAAGGAAGCGGCGCAGATCGACGGCGCGAACGGCTGGAAGATCTTCTGGAAGGTCACCATGCCCGATCTCTATCCCGTCATCTTCTACAACATCGTCACTTCCGTCATCGGCGGCATGCAGATCTATATGGAGCCTACCCTGTTCATCGGCGAACAATACATCACCTCAGGGTATGTCTCGCTCATCCAGATGAACGGTATTAAAGCGGGCAAGTCGTCGCAAGGCGCCGCCTACGGTATGATCCTCGCCGTCATCATCTTCGCGCTCACCATGTTCCAGTTCTGGCTGGATTCTCGCAATAAGGACTAAGGAGGGAAAGAACATGGAAAACATGGAAAACGTAGAAAACAACGTTGAACAACCCGTAGTCCAAGAAGAGGAACAATATTCCGCGTTGAGCTATGCGGTAGGCGCTGTGCTTGCCTTCTTCGGCATTTCGAGCAAAACGCACCGCGCGAGCAAGAAGCGCGCAAAATTCGTGGGCGACATCTTCACCTACATCATCCTGCTCTTCGGCACCTTCCTCATGGTCTATCCCTTCTGGTGGATGATCGCGGCGTCCTTTGCCGATACGACCGACAGCGCCTCTGCGACCCAGATCATCCGTGAGATCGTATGGTGGCCCACAAGGAGCACGGCGGGCTCGGCATTCTCTTCGACCCACGCGGGCGGACTTTTCTGGAACTACCGCATCTTCTTCACCGAAGGCCTCACCGTCGTCAACGACGATTTCACCTTCTGGCGCGCCCTTCTCAACAACTTGCTCTACTCGATCGTGCCCGTCGTCGTCGGCGTCATCACGTCGGCTTCCGCGGCGTTCTCGTTCGCAAAGATCAACTGGATCGGCAGAAATGCGGTGTTCTACTTCCTGCTCGCCGCGATCATGGTCCCCGGTCCCTCTATCATGACGGCGCAATACGCCATGTATCACGGCTTGCACTGGCAGGAGAACGGCTTGGTGCTCATCATTCCCGGAATGTTCGGCTCCATTATGACGGCGTTCTTCATCCGCCAGTTCCTGTTCGGGCTCCCCACCTCCATTATCGAGGCGGCGAAGATCGACGGCGCGGGGTACTTCCGCATCTTCTGCGGGTTCATCCTGCCGCTCGCAATGCCCGCCATTATGGCGCAGGGGCTCCTGTCGTTCATGGGTTGCTGGAACAACTACATGGGCTCGTATATCATGATCCCCGATAACTCCAACGCAGTCAACCTTCCTCACGCGATCGCGAAGATGGACGGTTACGGCGGCGGCGGACGGTATGCAAGCCAGAACTATGCGGCGGTCATCGCGGGCTCGGTCATCTGCGTCATCCCCGTCATGGTGCTGTTCGCTTGCTTCCAGAAGCTCATCATCAGCTCTTTGATGCTCACGGGTTCCAAAGAGTAAATTGCAACCTGTATCCGAAAAAACGGAGCTTCGGCTCCGTTTTTTCTGCGGCGGGAAGAGGCGATTTCCGCCATCGGAAGAGGAAAACTTTTCCGATACTCTTGACAAATTTATTTGACTATATTATAATAAAGAAAATTTCCATAGGGGGGAAAGTATATGAAAAAGCGCGTACTTTTAGCGGGGATCCTGGGGCTGGCGCTCGTACTCGCGGCTGCCGGATGCGGCGAAAAAGAGCCGAGCGGCGGCGGTGGCTGGTACGATAAAGACATCTGGATGACGAGCGGACCGGTCGTTCCGCAGGGAGAATATTCCCTGCCGAGTTCGGTCAATTTCGGCGCCGACGTCGCCGTGCACGACCCGTCCGTATTTTATGATGACGTAACGCAAAAATATTACGCTTTCGGCACCCACTACGCCGTAGCGAGCTCGACCGACCTCATCACCTGGACGCAGGAAGCGAGGGACGGCAACAGCGAATTCCTCTTCGGCAACGGCGGCGCGGACGCAAAACTGCAAACGCTCAAAACGACGCTTGGCATCAGCGGGGGGCTCGACGCTTGGGCGCCCGACGTGATGAAGATCGGCAATATGTACTACATGTACCTGAGCGCGACGGCGGCGTTCGGCTCGAATAAATCGGGCATCGTGCGGGTGCGCGCGAACAACGTTTTGGGACCTTACAGAGAGGAGGAGACGATCGTCTTTTCGGAAGGCATGGGCGGTCAGCCCAACTGCATCGACCCCGAACTCTTCTACGATAAAGAGGGAAAACTGTGGATGGTCTACGGCTCCTTCTTCGCGGGGGTCTATATCAAGGAGCTCGACGAGAAGGGAATGCCCGTGGAAGAGGGCTTCGGTAAACTCCTCTGGAAGGGCAACAGCACGGGCGTAGAGGGTCCCTTCATCTTCTACAACCAGGAACTCGATTACTACTATCTCATGACGAGCGACGGCTCCCTTTCGTCAAATTATAACATGCGCGTGGCGCGCAGTAAGAACCCGGACGGACCCTATACCGACATCTCGGGCAAGAACATGGCGCAGTCGGCGGGGCTCGGCAACAAGCTCACGGGCAACTACAAGTTCGCGGGCGACATGGGTTATGCCGCGCTCGGACACAACTCCGTCATCAAAAAGGACGGCAAATATCTCGTCGTTCACCACACCCGCTGGGAAGAGGGATCGGGCGTGAGCGGCGGTCACCGCGTGGAAGTGCGCCAGCTCTTCTTCAACGAGGCGGGCTGGCCCGTGCTCTCCCCCAACCGCTATGCGGGGGAAAAGAAGGGCGCCGTTACGCAGGAACAGGCATCGGGCAGCTACGACGTGGTCGTGCACAGCACCTATTCCGACCCCTCGTTCGTCTCCTCCGTGCGCTACACCTTTAATACGGACGGCAAGATCATGAGCGGAGAGACGGAAGCGGGTACATGGAGCGTCTCGCAGAACTATTACGTCACGGTCACTCTGGGCGGGATCGAATATCAGGGCGTGATCGCGCCCGCATGGCTCAATTACGGCGCGGCGAAGGGTGCGCTCTGCATTACGGCGACCTCTTCGGCAGGCGGCGCGCTCTGGGCGAACGCCGCGATCTGATCGATCCTTTTGCGCGGAAAACTTGGTATCTTTCTGTCCCCCCCATGAGGGGGGACATGTCATAAAAACACGATACGTATGCAAAAATAAGGTACGATATGGCGATCAAATATCCGAAGAACCCGCATTTCAATCCGTTGCAGATGCGCACGCCCGACTACCGCAGCTGGCAGGAGGGTTGCGCGCACGACCCCGCGCTCCTCGAATGGGAGGGAATGTATTATGCCTATTCGACGGACACCTTCGGCGCGCCGAGCGGCTACCAGATCAGAAAGAGCGCCGACCTTCTCCACTGGGAGTACGTCGGCTCCGCCTTCGACATGGAGGACACCGCCCCGCTCTACCGTTGCGGCAAGGGGGAATTTCAGCCCGCATACGACCATTGCGTGACGGCGGCGTCCGAAGTGGGCTACGGCGTGTGCGCGAGGAAGGACGGCAACATGGCGTTCTGGGCGCCCCATTGCGTGCGCGGCGCGGACGGGAAATTTTGGCTGTTCTTCTGCCTTACGGGCTATTTCGGCGGGAGCAAATCGTGCATCGGGCTCGCCAAATCCGACCGTCCCGACGGCGGTTTCCGCTATACAGGTCTCATTTTGCGCTCCCCCGCGGGTTGGAGAACGCCCAACTGCATCGACCCGCAGTTTTTCAGCGCCGAGGGGAGGAGTTTCCTCGTCTACGGCTCCTTCGGGCTCGGCATCTTCCTCATCGAGCTCGACCCCGCCACGGGACTGAGAAAAGACGGGCTCACCTTTGAAGATTTTACCGAAAAACGTTGTACGTTCCAAGAATATTACGGCATTCCGCTCGCCCGCGGCTCCCTCGAAGGGGGCGTTGTGCGCTACCACAAGGGGGTAGACGTGCTCGAAAACGGCGTTTGGGTCAAGAAGAATTATTACTATCTCATGTGCTCTTACGGCTCCCTCTCCTCCGTCTACAACATGCGCTGCGGCAGGAGCGAGAAGCCCGAAGGTCCGTATGTGGACGTCAACGGCAACGTGCTCGTCTGCTCCACCGATCTCGGCACGGGGAATAAACTGCTCGGCTCCTTCCGCCGCGCGGGCGAACCCGACTTCTTCTGCCCCGGTCATAACGATCTGTTCGTCACTTCGGGCGGCGTCAACCTCATCTCCTACCATTGCCGCACGAACTACTTCATCGAAAAGCGGGTGAGCCGCTCCGCCAACTTCCACTACCTCTATCTCGGACAGTACACCTTCAATTCCGAGGGCTGGCTCGTGATGAACTCCAACCGCTATGCGGGGGAGGAATTGCAGAGCGTCACCCCCGACGAGCTCCTGAACATCACGGCGGGAAAATTCGAGGCGGTACGCTTTACGCAGGGCTATAAGACGGTGGAAGCGGTGCGGGTGGAACTTCTTGCCGACGGAACGTTGCGCGGCGCCTTCACGGGCGTGTGGCGCATGTACGGCGACCGCTACATTTCGGTCACTGCCGACGGGGAAGAATATCTCGGCGTCGTCATGCCCGCCTGGCACGAAGGGCAGGGCGCGGCGGGGCTCACGGTAACGGCGCTCGGCAGAACGAGCGGAATGGCGCTCCACCTCGACAGCACTTACCGCATCTGAAAAAATTTTTTGCAAAGGGCTCTTCCTCAAAAGGGGAGAGCCCTCTTTTTGTGCGCGCGGCGCAAAAAATTGTGAAAAAAGAAAAAAATTTTTTTCAATACGGCTTGACAAAGCAGCATTTCTATGTAATAATGAAAAAGAGCACGGTGGTATGAGGGAAAATATCATGAAGATGAAAAAATTTGCCGTTTTTTTCGCCGCGGCGCTCATGCTCTTTTCCTGCGGATGCGGGGAAACGGGCACACAGAACGGCGGGGACGGCGGCGATGGTGAGCATATGGAGAACACGTTTTTTAAGGATTACGCAAATTTGCCCGAACTGAGGCTGGGCTCCTACTACTCGGCGGAGGAAGAGGGTGTGCGGCTCGCAAAACTGCGCGTGCCGTTCACGGACACGTTCAGCTTTTCGTTTTCGCCTAACCTCGTTGCGCGGGTGGAACTTTTCGACGAGACGGGCAACCCTCTCGCCGACAAGACGGAGGATTTCAAGATCCGTCTGAAAGAGGGCGACCTCGTGTGCGCGCGCTTTACGACGAAGAACGGGCTCATCCGCGTGAATGTGACGCCCAACGCGCACAGCCAGCTCATGCCCTTCGAGGTAAACGCGGCGCCCGATCCTTCCCGCTTTGCGACCCATTCCGACCCCGCGGCGGATCCGATGAAGCCCGCGGAGATCGAATACGTCAAGCGGAAGGGCACGCTGTACGTCTACTGTAACGCCCCGGAGGGGCTCTGGGAGGGCGCGCACGTCATCAACCACTGTATCACGCGGCAGGATATTTCCGACCAGAGCGTGTTCTTTACGATGGAACAGCAGAGCGACCGCATTTCGCCTTCGGTGTATTACGGCTACCGCGTGCGCAACACGGGGACGGAGGACGTCTATGTGTCGGTGCGCAACATCGGCTACCAGCGGATGGGCGCGGGGTCTTACCTCGGCGAACAGGAATGGACGCATTTTTACAATACGAATTTCAAGATCCCCAACTTTTCCGATTTTACCGAGAGCCAGATGGCGAACTGGAAGGCGTATTTCGATTTCGCGGGGAACTATCAGCTTTCGATGTTCAAGCCGACCGTCTACCGCATTCCCGCGGGTAGATTCATGTATGTGTTCGGCGGCACGAAAGAGGACGCCTTCGGCAGATACGACGTCGGCGATACGGCGGATCACCCCGTAAACGGCGGCTGTCAGAACGGCGCGGTGCTGTTCGAAGTGATCGGCAAGGCGGAGGGCGCCTACTATGTGTATGACGACCCCGCGAAAGTGGCTCCGGGCACGGAGGGCGGAGACGATCATCTCGGCATTACCGACCCCGAAGCCTACGGCGTCGTCCATACGGGCGAGGACGTCGGCTATGTGGTGGACAACGAAGCGACGTGGACGTTCAACGATATGACCCCCGCGGGCAAACTTCCCGTCACCTTCGAAAATTATTATATGGACGAAGTCCCCGAATCGGGCGAACCGGGCGAGAGGATCCCTTCCACCCCGCACCGCCAGACCCTCGAAGAATGGGTCACGCATATCAACGTGCAAACGGCGCACGAGGCGGTGGGCACCGATATGACGTCTTTCCACACCCTGTTCAACAAAAAGAAGGGGGACGGGGTACAGCTTCCCATAACCGTCGGGTGCGAATGGTACGACAGCCGCGGCAAGCTCGCCAACATCGGCAACTGGATGAAGGATTACCAGGACGTATTCACGTTTGTCAACCAGGGCGACGGGGATCGGGAAGTGATCGTAAACCTCAACTGTACGGGCGCGCTGTGTACCCTCGTGCGCAATGTCGACGGCAGCGTGGTAAAGGACAGCGAATATTTCGCCTTCCAGCGCGGGAGCGATCAATTCGGCGAGGGTTACGATAAAGCCTTCCATTACAAGGCGAAGATCCCTGCGCACACGGTGGTGCAATTCGTGGTGGAATACAACCTTATGGCGAACTCCACGGGCTATGTGCGCCATAGCGTAGAACTGTTATAACAAGCTCACAATTCCTTTGTTTTTGCGGTACATGCCGCCAAAACGGGTAGGGGAGGGCGCCTACTTTATCCTCCTTACAAGGCGCTCTTCCCTTTTTTATTCGCCGTAAACGGGGGAGGGGCAGGGTGACGGGTTTGGAATGAGCGAAATACTCTTGCCCACCCCTTGAGGGGTGGGTGTCTCGCCAAAGGCGAGACGGAAGGGGTGTATGCCCACTGCATAGAACACCCCCTCAGTCACTTCGTGACAGCTCCCCCTCAAGGGGGCGCCAAGAGAACACTGTGGCGACCCTTCGACACGTCTCGCTTCGCTCGTCGGCTCAGGGTGACGTTTTAGAACGTTTGTCCGCTACTTCGGAGCTTTGCTCCTCGTGCCGCCCTTCGGCAACACAGAACGTGCGGGCGGCTCAGGGTGACATATTCAGAACGTGCGGGCAGGGGGGGCGAATTTAGAATATGAGGCGCAAAAAATCCTTGACAGAGACGCGCCTTTTTGCTACAATGATTATGCGACAACAATAGAATAAGCAGAATAGATTTCGTAAAAATAGTCGAAACAATCTTTGCCATTGGGCGGATGAGTGCTATTTTTGCATTTCTATTCTTCTATTGTTGTCGCAAACAATACCGCCGATGGAGCGCGGCTCCTTAGGGGGTACGCGCTTTATTTTATCTTTCAAAGGAGGAAAGGAACATGGACAACGACGGAAAAGTAGAACGGGTAATGCTCGAAGTATTGCGGCGCTTGGAGGACGATAGCGCGGGGCTTACGATTTGCCCCACGGACGATCACGCTTACCTGCTCACCGAGGAAGATCTTCTGCGCGATCTTACGATCTTTTCGGACGAAGTATTCGATGGCGAGGTGACGCGGGAGCCGTCCGCGGTCGTCGTCAAATTCCGCAACGGGCAGACGTTTCGCATCACGGTGGCGGAAAAGCTGTGAGCCGATCGAAAAAAGATCGGCTTTTTTTGAAAGACGGTGAGTAAAACTGTTCGCCTGTTCGTCTATAAGATAGAAAGGTAAAAAAGGAGACGTTTTATGGATCGCAGACTCAAACTCCCCGCGCTTCTGAGTGCGGGCATCCTGCTGATTTCTCTTTCTGCCTGCGGCGGAAACAAGAAAACCCTCGGCAAGCCCGATACTGCCGTGCCGCTCAGCTACACCGAGCGCCGCGAGAAGGGGGAAGCGTTCGATTCCTTGCTCTCCGCTTCCAACGCATTTGCGGCAAAGTTTGCGCCCAAGGCTGCCGCGCTCTCGGAACAGAAAAACGTCGCCCTGTCCCCCGTTTCCGTGTACATGGCGCTCGCCCTCGCGGCGCAGTGCGCTTCGGGAGAGACGGCAGACGAGCTCTACGCGGTATTAAACGCGCCCCGCGAGACGGTAACGGCGGAATTTTCCGACTTCTACCGCTCCCTCACGGCGGAATACACGGACAGCAGGGGAAAAGTCGAGGCGCGGGTCGATCTCGGCAATTCCATCTGGATCAACAAGGGAACGTCTTTCCATGAGAGTTGCATCCAAACCCTCGCGACCGACTATCATTGCTATTCCTACGCCGCCGACTTCCTGCACGACAACGCGGGCGCGAACAAGGCGGTGCAAAATTTCGTCAAGGAGCAGACGCACGGGCTCATCGACCAAGAGTTCGAGCTCTCCGAGGACACCCTCTTCACCCTCATCAATACCCTTTATCTGAAAGAGCTCTGGAACGACGAGGGCGACGAACTGCCGCTCACCCAAACGAGCTATTCCTTCCGGCAGGGGGACGGGAGCGAAAAGACGGGTCCCCTCATGCAGGGGAAGTACATCGGCGGGCAGGCATTCGACGGGGAAAATTTCACGACCTTCTTTACCCGCACCCTGCACGGCTATCGGCTTCATTTTTTGGTGCCGAAGGAGGGCGTTTCGCTTGCCGAAGTCTTTACCGAGGAAACCCTCAACGCCTTGCAGACGGTCGATTACGGCGGCTACGACGAGGAAACGGACACCTATTACAGCACCCGCTGTCTCTTCCCCGCGTATGAAGCGGACTTCGATGCGGCGGTGGACGACGTTTTGAAAGAGATGGGGATCGGGCGGTTCTTCCTCGACCCCGGAATCTATCCCGACGGCTGCGAGTTTGAAACGCTCACCGACGAAGAAGTCTATTGCAAGAAGGTTCGGCACGTCGCCAAACTCAAAGTGGAGCGGCGGGGGATCGAAGGTGCGGCGGTCACCGTCGCCGAAATGGGCGCGGCAACGGCGCCCGATCCCGCCACCAAGTACGTCTATGAGGACTTTATCGTTGACCGCGCCTTTGGGTTCGTCCTCACCGACCCCTACGGCGTCACCCTCTTTTCGGGCGTCGTCAATACCATATAATATATAAGGTATAAGAATAAGGGATAAAGAAGCCGCGGCGCGCTTGGAGAACCCAAGCGCGCCGCGGCGTTACGTTCTATTGTCATTTCGAGTGAAGCGAAGCGGAATCGAGGAATCTCAACCTTAGGGCGAATATTGCAGAGATTTCTCCACGCGGTCGCTTCGTTCCCTTGGCCGAAATGACAGTATTATAATGTCATGTCGAAGGTTCCAGTGCATTCAGACCGTTCACTTCTTTCCGTTCAGCCGCTCGTTCTCCTCGTCCGTGTTCATATAGTCGGCATGCGGCTCTTCGGGCGGTCGCCGGAAGGGGTTGCCGTTTTTACACCAGAGCATGAGGCAGGCGAACAGGATCGCCGCGCCTACGCCGATCAAGGCATACAGCCAGCCGAGATACACCCCCAAAAAAAAGACGGAGATCACGCTCGCCACCGAAAGAACGCAAAAAATCGTTTGAAAAATTTGTCTCATCCCGCTATTTCCATGTTTAAGGTTTTTCTAATTGTACCATAATGGGAGAGAAAATACAACATCTTGTGGTCAAAAAAATAATCGAAAAAAAACCGAAAAATTTCCGAAAAAAGACAAAAAAAGTCGCAAAAAACAGTTGACTTCTTTTTTTGGGTATGATAGAATGAACAAGCTGTTCGGAAGGGGCACGCAAGAGAACAACTTCGAAAAAAATAAAAATTTTCCGAAAAAAGTTGTCGAAAACGCTTGACTTTCCAAAATGCCTGTGCTATTATAGATAGGCTAACCCCTCAACGGGGGTACGGCGCCGGACTGTTGTTCGGTTTCACGCAGATTAAAAATAGAATAAGAAAGAAACGATTTTTTGTAACACAAAAAGCAGTTTCTGTCAATTTTTTGAGCAGACAATAGTACTCAAAAACAAAGTCAGCAAAAAGATAACGAGAATTTATTCAAGTTAGAGCCATCGGAACGTTTTAGCTGCGTTCCGAGTCTAAACAATTAAACTTAAGAGTTTGATTCTGGCTCAGGATGAACGCTGGCGGCGTGCTTAACACATGCAAGTCGAACGGATGTAAGGGGCTTGCCCCTTGCATTAGTGGCGGACGGGTGAGTAACACGTGAGCAACCTGCCCATGTCTGGGGAATAACAGTTAGAAATGACTGCTAATACCGCATAAGACCACGAGGAGGCATCTCCTTGGGGTAAAAGATTTTATCGGATATGGATGGGCTCGCGTCCCATTAGGCAGTTGGCGGGGTAACGGCCCACCAAACCGACGATGGGTAGCCGACCTTAGA
>CANRNP010000003.1 GCA_947632015.1 uncultured Clostridia bacterium
CGAGCTACGGGCAGAACGTGTACCGCCATTCCATCGAAGTGGCGCAGCTCGCGGGGCTCATGGCGCAGGAGTTGGGGCTCGACGTCAACTTCGCCAAGCGCGCAGGCCTTTTGCACGACATCGGCAAGGCGGTCGATCACGAGCAGGAGGGCACCCATATCCAGCTCGGCGCCGATCTCGCCAAGAAGTATAAAGAGAACGCGATGATCGTCAATGCCATCATGGCGCACCACGGCGACGTGGAGCCGAAAACGATCGAGGCGGTGCTCGTGCAGGCGGCGGACGCAATTTCGGGGGCGCGTCCCGGTGCGCGCCGCGAGACGGGCGCGGGCTATGTGAAGCGGCTCGAAAAACTCGAAGAGATCGCTTCCTCGTTCAAGGGCGTGGACAAGAGCTATGCGATCCAGGCGGGCAGAGAAGTCCGCGTCATCGTAAAGCCCGAAGTCGTGGACGACGCGCAGGCGCTCTTCCTCGCAAAGGACATCGCCAAGAAGATCGAAACGGAGCTTGAATATCCCGGTCAGATCAAAGTCAACGTTATCCGCGAATTCCGCAGTGTGGAATACGCGAAGTAAATGCAAGTTAAATTCAAGGCGGGCGGCGCGTGCAAAAAAATGCACGCGCCGCCTTCCCTTTCTCTCGGCAGAAGGGAAAGCGCCGAAATGCCCGTCCGTGCGCACGCGCGGAGGGGGCGCGGGCATATATTGACAGTGCGGAACACTCCGTAAAATTTCACGACAGAGGACAAATTATGTGTAATTCATGCAATTCCCGCTCCCAGGGTTGCAATGGCTGCAATCAAGGTTGCGGACAGTGCAACGGCTACGATCCGCTCCTTGCCGCGCTCACGAATCTGTTCGCTCCGCTCGGTTGCGGATGCGGTTGCGGCAACAACGGCAATCTCTTTTTCGTGCAGAATCTCGGCACGGTGCAAACGCGCGGCAACAACGGCGGTTGCGGCTGCGGTTGCGGTTGCGGCAACAACGGCAACAACGGGTTTGTTCCCGTTTCGGGGTTCGGCGGCTGCGGAAATAACAACTGCGGTTGCGGCAACAACGGCAACAACGGCGGTTGCGGATGCGGTTGCGGGACTTACGACGCATACTATGTGCGGCAATACGCGCTCTGCGGCTGACCGCGGGGGAAAACGTCAAAGGGGCACGGCTTTTCGCCGTGCCCCGCTTGCTTCGAAGCGCCTGCAAAAAAGCGCTCTTTTTTTTCGGGCGGAAAAAAATTCTCGGTTGAAATCATTGCCAAGAGGGGGGAGAAGTGCTATAATAGCGCCTGTTGAGGGTTGATTTCTATGGAAAAAACGATCGCAAAAAAACCGAGCAAGGCGCAGGTAAAGCATTTCTTGATCTATTGCCTCATCATCTTGGGGGGGAATGCCATCGCCGCGGCGGCTTCCGCATTTTTTATCATTCCCAACGGGCTCGTAATGGGCGGGACGACGGGCGTCGGCATTTTCGTGCGTAACCTGCTCGCGAAGAACGGTTCGCTCAATGCGCAATGGACGGACTGGATCGTCAACATCACGGTCTATACGGCGAACATCATCCTCTTTCTTGTCGGCGCCATATTGCTCGGCAAGAAATTTGCGGCGGCAACCCTTGCCGGCACCCTGCTCTATCCCTCCTTCATGAGTCTCTATACCCTCATCAGCGGCGGACGGCCGATCGTAACGGACCGTTTGCTCGCCGTGATCATCGGCGCGCTCATCTTCGGCGTCGGGCTCGCGATGGTGGTGCGCGTGGGGGCGAGCACGGGCGGCACCGATATTCCTCCGCTCATCTGCCATAAGTTTTTCGGCTGGCCCGTTTCGGTCACGATGTGGTGTCTGGACGCCTGCATCGTATTTTTACAGCTGTTTGTGGTCAGCGACGTCGAACTCATCTTTTGCGGCATCCTCATCTGTCTCATCTCCTCCATGGTCATAGACAAACTTTCGCCGATCGGCATGAAAAAGACGCAGGTGAAGATCGTCTCCAAAAAATACCGCGCGATCCGCGAGATGATTTTGAGCGAACTCAACCGCGGCGTTACCGTCCTTTTCGGGCAAACGGGGTACCTCAAAGAGAAATGCTTCGTCCTGCTCACCATCGTCTCCAACCGCGAGCTCGTCAAGCTCAAAAACAAGGTACAGGAGATCGATCCCGAAGCGTTCATGACGATCTCCGTCGTCTCCGAAGTGCGCGGAAGGGGGTTCAGTTCGGAGGGGATCCGCCTTCCCAAAGAGCTCGAAGGCAAGGACGAAGAGGACCTTGCGGAAGTGCCCGCGCAACAGCCGCCCCAAGAGCGATCTTCGGAGCAGCCTTGAATTGCGAAAAAACAGGCTCCCCCCGCGGGAGCTTTTTTCAAACCCGTAAAATTTTCTTGCTTTTTTTATCCGTATATGGTATAATACGCATAACACAAGCACAAGAGGGAGAGTTATGCGCTGTTTATACTGTAATTGCACGGAGAGCAAGGTGATCGATTCCCGCTCGGCGGACGACGACAAGACGATCCGCCGCCGCAGAGAGTGTTTGGGGTGCGGAAGAAGATTCACGACGTACGAGACGATCGAAATATCCCCGCTCCTCGTCGTAAAGGCGGACGGCACGCGGCAAGCCTTCGACATCGGCAAGATCAAGCGCGGCATCGTAAAGGCGTGCGAAAAGCGCCCCGTCTCCATCGAACAGATCGACACGCTCGCCGAGGAGATCGCAAAAAAGGTATATAACTCGATGGAGCAGGAGATCAGCTCCAAAGCCATCGGCGAGATGGTCATGGAGGGGCTCAAAGAGCTCGACGAGGTCGCCTATGTGCGCTATGCCTCCGTCTACCGCTCCTTCAAGGACATCAATTCCTTCATGTCCGAATTACAGCGCATGATGGAGCGCAAAGAAACGGAAAAGAAGTAATGCAAAAAAAACAGGTAAACGTGGGGAACGTTACGCTCGGCGGCGGGAAGATCGCCGTCCAGAGCATGACGACGGAAAAGACGAGCGACGTTGAAAAAAGCGTCGCTCAAATTCTTCGTCTCGAAGAGGCGGGGTGCGACATCGTGCGGGTCGCCGTTCTGGACGAAGAGGACGCCCGCGCCATCTCCGCCGTGAAACAAAGGATCGGGATCCCGCTCGTGGCGGACATCCATTTTTCGGCGCGGCTTGCGGTAAAGGCGGTGGAGGCGGGAGCGGATAAACTCCGCGTCAACCCCGGCAACATCGGCGGGGAGAGGGAACTCGCCCTCGTGGCGGATTGCCTCAAAGCCCACCGCGTCCCCGTCCGCGTGGGAGCAAACACGGGGAGCATCGAGCCGCACTTTCTGCAAAAATACGGCAGGAGCGCGGAGGCGCTCGTGCTGAGCGCGCTCGAAAACGTCCGCATTTTCGAAAAATACGGCGTGGAGGACATCGTCGTCTCGGTGAAGGCTTCGGACGTGCCGCTCACGGTGCGCGCCTACGAGAAGCTCGCCGCGGAGACGGATCACCCGCTTCACGTCGGCGTCACGGAGGCGGGGACGGAGCGCATGGGCGTGATCAAGAGCAGCGTCGGCATCGGCGCCCTCCTGCTTGGGGGGATCGGCGATACGATCCGCGTTTCCCTCACGTCCGACCCTGTGAAAGAGGTGGAAGCAGCGCACGGCATTTTGCGCGCCTGCGGGCTCGAAACGGACTATGTTGAGGTCGTCTCCTGTCCCACCTGCGGGCGGTGCCGCTACGACTGCATGGGGCTCGCGGAAAAGGTCAACGAGCGGGTGCGCGGCGTCAGAAAGCGGGGGAAGATCGCCGTGATGGGCTGCGTCGTCAACGGTCCCGGCGAGGCGAAGGACGCCGACCTCGGCATTGCGGGCGGAGAGGAATATTGCGTCATCTTTTGCGGAGCGGAACGGGAGAGAGTCGCCGCGGAGGACGCGGAGCGCGTCTTTTTCGCGCGGCTGGAAGAATTTTTACGGAAATGAAGAGCGAAGCCTATTTGAACGAGATCAGAACGTCGAACGGACTGCGGCGCGCCGTGCTCAAAAAGCTCGTCGTCGAGGGGTCGCGCGTCGTGTTCTATTTGGTTACGGATCTTACATATCGGCAGCAGGATGTCGATTTTGCGCGGGACGTATCGAAAAAATATGTTCCCGAAGGCTATGAAGCGGATGTCGATGTGATGAAGTCGGTGCCGAGCGCGGAGGGAGTAAGCGCGAAGATTACGGGGTTTTTGAAGGAAAAATTCCCCGCGGCGGCGGCATTTCTTTCCCCCGCGGACGTGGAAGTCTCTATCGGCGAGGCGGGCGGCGCGTTCGCCGTGACGTTCGGGGACGAAGAGTATGCGCGGATCCCGGCAGACGAGCTCCTCAACGCGCTCGCCGCGGAGCTTAGCCGCTCTTTTTGCGGGAGCTGGACGGGGAGGCTCGTCAAAGCCAGGCGGGAGGCGCACGAGATCGAGCACGAGGCGCCCCTTCCCGCCGAGGTCATCCTCGCCCCGCGCGTTTTCCCGGTGGAGGAATTTTGCGCGATCGACGGCGCGGAGGGAAAGACCGCCCTGTGCATCGCCGACTTGAAGGGGGAAATGGCGGTGACCGTCTGCGGGGAGCTCGTCCATTTCGAGGAGCGCGCCGCAAAGAACGGAAAGATCTATTTCCGCTTTACCGTGCGGGACGGGAGCGGGGTGCTTACGGCGTCCTATTTCCCCAAAAAGGCGACCGCCGAAAAGGTGCGCGCGTTGCAAGCGGGAACGTCCGTCTGCCTGACGGGCGTGAACGAACTGTTCAACGGCAGTTTCCGTTTTACGGCGAGTAAAATCGACCTCGGCAGACCGCCGAAGGATTACGAATTCCGCAAAACGTACCGCCCCGTCCCCGCCGCGTACGTCGCCGTCCGCCCCGAACCGACGGGCGATCTCGTACAGGCGGATCTCTTCGGCGGCACCGAACTGCCAGAAAGTTTCCGCGCGGGAAGCTATGTGGTGTTCGATCTGGAAACGACGGGGCTCTCCCATACCCCTGTGGGCGGGGTGATGGACCGCATCATCGAGATCGGCGCCGTCAAGATCGTAAACGGGAGCATTTCGGAAAAATTTTCCTCCTTTGTCGCCTGCCCCGTGCGCCTGACGGACGAGATCAAACAGCTCACCGGGATCGACGACGCGATGCTCGAAGGCGCGCCCGCCGTGAAGGACGTGCTCGCCGATTTTTACAAATTCTGCGAAGGGTGCGATCTCGTCGCCCACAACATGGCGTTCGACAGCTCGTTCATCCGCTTTTACGGCGAGGAAGAGGGTTATCTGTTCAACCACCGTCAATACGATACGGTGGAATTCGCGCGCGAGGTGCTCGTGCTCGGCAACTATAAGCTGAACACCTTGGCAGATTACTTCCATTTCGAATTCCGCCACCACCGCGCCTTTGACGACGCCTTCGTGACGGCGAAGATCTTCATCGAACTCGTGCGGAAGCGGGGCGGGCTCCCCAAACCCTTCGCTTCTTTTTGAAGTTCGGAAAAAAATTCCGTCAAAACGCTTGCAATCTTGCGGCGGACATGGTATAATATGCATGCTTAATCAAGGAAGAATGATTGAGAGCGGACCTCCGCTCTCAATTCTTGTATAGGGGAGAGAGATGAAAGTAAAACCGATCGCCGAGATCGTCGCCTATCTTACGCCCGTTGCCGAAGAGGTCGGCGTGGAGATCATCGACGCGGCATGGAATGCAAAAGAAAAATCGCTTACGATCTTTCTCGACGCGCCCGGCGGCGTGGATCTGCTGCTCTGCGAAAAGTTCCACCGCGCGGCGGACGCGCCGCTAGACGAGCTCGACCCAACCTTCGGCGCGCCCTATACCCTCAACTGCTCTTCCGCGGGGTTAGACCGTCCGTTCAGAACGGCGCGCGACTACGAGCGGCATCTCGGCGAAAAGATCGAGGTTCGCTTCTATGCGCCGTACGAAGGGGCGAAGTATTACGAGGGCGTGCTCCTCGGCTTCGACGGCGAGTGGATCAGGGTGGAAACGGCGCAGGGAGAAAAACGCTTCCCCGCCGAAAAAACGGCGAAAGTCTGCCTTCTCATCGAAGTATAATTATTTTTGAGAGGGCGCGGGGCTGATCCCCGAAAGAAAAAGACGTGTGAAATAAGGAGAAAGGAAATGGTAAACAAAGATTTTTTTGCGGCGCTTGCCGATTTGGAGCGGGAAAAGGGGATCAGCGAAGAAGTGTTTTTCGAAGCGCTTCGCGGTGCGCTCGCTTCCGCTTACAAAAAGCAGTTTGAAGGCGAAACGGGGACGGTGAGGATCGATTTCGATTCCGAAAAGGGCACGATCCGCTTCTTCCTCGAACACGTCGTTGTGGACAGCGAAGAGCCGCTGGACGGCGAGATCTTGCTCAAAGACGCCGTTGAGATCAAAAAGAGCGCGAAGGTGGGCGACATTCTCTCCGAGGAGTTCGTCCCGAAGGATTTTTCGCGCATCGCGGCGCAGACGGCAAAGCAGGTCATCCTGCAAAAGATCCACGAGACGGAGAGAGACAATACCCTCTCCGAGTTCTCCGACAAAGAGGGGGAACTCATGAGCGGGCTCGTGCGCAAGGTCGATATGAAGAACGTCTACATCGAGCTCGGAAAGGGGCAGATCGAGGGGCTCATGCTCCCGCAGGATCAGGTCCCCGGAGAGCGCTATGAAACGGGCGACCGCATCAAGGTATTCGTCAAGCGGGTAAAGAGCGGCGGAAAGAACGCGCAGGTCCTCGTTTCCCGCGCGGCGCCGGGCTTTGTCAAGCGTCTGTTCGAAGAGGAAGTCCCTGAAATCAAGCAGGGGACCGTCATGATCAAATCCATCGCCCGCGAGGCGGGGCACCGCACCAAGATGGCGATCTACACCGAGGATCCCCGCATCGATCCCGTCGGCGCCTGCGTCGGCAATAAGGGCGCGCGGGTGAACGCGGTCGTCGCCGAACTCGGCGGCGAAAAGGTGGACATCATCCTTTGGAGCGAAAATCCCCTTGAATTCATCGCGAAATCCCTCTCGCCCGCGACCGTGATTTCGGTCACGCAGATGACGGAGAAGTCCGCCGTGGCGGTCGTGCCCGACGATAAGCTCTCCCTCGCCATCGGCAGAGACGGGCAGAACGCGCGGCTCGCGGCAAGGCTCACGGGCTGGAAGATCGACGTGAAGAGCGAATCGGCGGCGGCGAAGCTGGCGCTTGCCGAAGAGACGGAACCGGGCGGGGAGATCGGGGAATGAAGCAAATTCCCATGCGCACCTGCATCGCCTGCCGGGAGGAAAAGCCCAAGCGGGATATGTTGCGCGTCGTAAGAAATTCCGCAGGGGAGATACGGCTCGATTTTTCGGGCAAACTTCCGGGGCGCGGAGCCTATCTTTGCAACAACGCGGCATGTATCGCAAAATTGCGCAAATACCGCCTTCTCAATAAAAATTTTTCCTGCGAGGTGCCCGAAGAGGTATATACCCGCATCGAGGAAGAGTATGGCGCGAAGTAAAACGGCAAGCTATCTCGGATTCGCGCGCAGGGCGGGAAAACTCACCCTCGGCGTGCAGGCGGCGGCGTCCGTAAAGAAGGTTTATCTTCTCGTCGCCGACAGATCGGTCGGGGCGAACAACCGGAAAGAGATCGAAAAACTGCAAAAGAAGTTCGGCTGTCCCCTTCTTTTTTTGGAGGACGTGGGGGAAATGGCAGGCAGAGCGGGCTGCAAGCTCGCCGCCGTGCGGGACGAAGGGCTCGCGCTGGCGATCCTGAAAGAGAATCCATCGGAATCAATCGAAAAATAGGAATAGAGGAAACGGAAAAATCGGGTATGGCATACGAAAACATCGAAAATTTGGGAGCTCTTCTCGAAAGTAAGAAGATCGGCGCTTTGCAAAAGTCGGTCGCGTCGGGCGAGCGGCAACTCGCCGACATTCTCAAAAAACTCACCGAGATGGAGACTGCCGCGAATTTGAAACGCGCGGAAGAAGAGGCACGGCGGCAGGAAGAAGAGCAGCGCCTTTCGGAAGAGGCGCGCGCAAAAGAGGAGCAACTGAAAAGAGAAGAGGCGGAGCGGGAAGCGGAGAGAGCGGCGGCAGCCGAGCGCGAAAAGGCAAAGGAGCAGGCGGAAGCGCCTTCTGCAAAGCCCGAAGCGCCCATAGCTCCCGCAGCGGAAAAAACGGAGGGCACGAACGAGCCCGCCGCGCCCCGCCGCGCTCCCGAAAGAAAGGCGGAGCCGAAGCGGGAGCCGCAGAATACGGGTTACAGAGCGGCGGATCGTCCCGCCCGTCCCACCTTCCGTCCCGAAAGACCGCAGACGCCCCGTCCCGCGGGTGCCGCCCGTCCGGGAACGGCGCGCCCCGGTGCTCCTCTCCGTCCCCAAGGTGCGGCGGGAGCGACCCGTCCCGCGGGTGCGCCCCTCCGTCCCGCAAGCGGAACGGCGCCGAGGACCCCCCGTCCCGCCGCGGCTTCTCCTACGCCCGCGGCGCCGCGGAGAGAACCCGCCGGCGCGAAGAAATTCGAAAAGACGTATGTGGAAAAGCGACCCGAAAACAAGCGCGCATTGCAGCGCAGGCAGGGCGCTTCCGCTTCCGATTTCGACGAAGATAAGAGCGGCTACCGCAAGGCGCGGTTTTCCAAGAAGGTCGCCAAAAAGGAGACCCAGACCGTCAAGATCGACCACGCCGTCGTCACGAGCAAGGAGATCCCCATCAAGGTGCTCTCCGAAAAACTCGGCATTTCGGCGGTGGAGATCACCAAGCGCCTCTTCCGCGAAGGGGTCATGAAAACGGTCAACGAATCGGTGGATTACGACAACGCGGCGTTCATCGCGCTCGAACTCGGCATAGACCTCGAATATAAGCCCGAAAAGACGGCGGAGGACGCCCTCTTCGAAGAGCACGGCGAGGACGGCGCGGAGGATATGGTCCCCCGTGCGCCCGTTGTTACGGTGATGGGGCATGTCGATCACGGCAAGACCTCCCTCCTCGACTGTATCCGCAAGACGAACGTTACGGCGGGCGAGGCGGGCGGCATCACGCAGAGTATCGGCGCCTACACCGTTTCTCTGGGCGAGGGAAGAAAGATCACCTTTATCGATACGCCCGGTCACGCGGCGTTTACGGCAATGCGGGCGCGCGGCGCGCAGGTGACGGACATCGTCGTCCTCGTCGTTGCGGCGGACGACGGCATCATGCCGCAGACCGTGGAGGCGATCGACCATGCAAAGGCGGCGAACGTTCCCATCATTGTCGCCATGAACAAAATGGATAAACCCCATGCCGACCCCGATAAAGTCAAGCAGGGGTTGGTAGAGCAGAGCCTCGTCCCCGAAGAATGGGGCGGCGACGTCATCATCGTCCCCGTCTCGGCAAAGACGGGAGAGGGGATCGAAGCGCTCCTTGAAAGTATCTATCTCGTCGCGGAGATGCAGGAATTGAAGGCGAACCCGAACCGCAAGGCGAAGGGCGTGATCATCGAGGCGAAACTCGATAAGGGGAAGGGCCCCGTCGCGAGCGTGCTCGTCCAGAACGGCACGCTGCACACGGGCGATAATCTCATCTCCGGCACGACGATGGGGAGAGTGCGCGCCATGATCGACGACAAGGGCAGAACGGTAAAGGAAGCGGGACCTTCCACCGCCGTCTCCGTGCTCGGTCTCGAAGAGGTCCCGAACGCGGGGGATACCATCTTTGCGGTCGAACAGTCGCTCATGAAGCAGGTGCAGGAAGAGCGGAAGTCCAAACAGCGCGAATCGATGATCAAGGAGACGACGAAAGTCACGCTGGACGATGTGTTCGCGCAGGTCTCGGAGGGGCTCAAAGAGCTCAACGTCATCGTCAAAGGGGACGTGCAGGGCTCGGTGGAAGCGGTGAGAGCTTCCCTCGAAAAGCTCTCGAACGAAGAGGTCAAGATCAAGATCATCCATGCGGGCGCGGGCGCGATCAACGAGAGCGACGTCATGCTCGCCGATTCCGCGAACGCGATCATCATCGGCTTCAACGTCCGTCCGGACACGAAGGCGAAACAGCTCGCGGAGCGCAGTAAGGTAGACGTCCGCATTTACCGCATCATCTACGAACTCATCGACGACATGGAAGCGGCGCTCAAAGGCATGCTTGCTCCCAAATATCACGAAATTTACATGGGCAAGGCGCAGGTGCTGCAAACCTTCCATATCACGGGCGTCGGAATGGTCGCGGGGTGCTACGTTACCGAGGGCAAACTCGTGCGGGGCGGCAAACTCCGTATCTACCGCGACGACGTGATGATCGTCGAGGGCGGGGTCAAACAGCTGAAACGCTTTAAGGACGACGCAAAGGAAGTCTCCGGCGGGCTCGAATGCGGGTGCGCGATCGAGGGATTCAACGAGATCAAGGTCGGCGACTTCATCGAATGCTATATCATCGAGGAAATCAAACAATGAAACCGACGAGGACGCAACGTTTGGACAGCGAATACCGCCGCGCGGTCTCGGAGATCATTTCGGGTCCGCTCAAAAACAGGGAGCCCGCCCTCAAAGGGATCATCTCCGTGACGGAGGCGGACGTCGCGCCCGATCTGAAAACGGCGAAGATCTATGTAAGCATCCTTACGCCGAGCGAAGAGGAAAAGCGGGAGAGCTTCCGCATCCTGCGGGAAAACGCGGGATTCGTGCGCCACGAGCTCGCCAAGATCATGCGCATGCGCACGGTGCCGCAGCTTACGTTTTCGGAGGACGGGAGCATGGAATACGGCTCCAAGATGGACGCGCTCCTCTCGGCGCTCGAACGCGGGGAGCACAGCGAAGAATGAATACGATCGAAGAAATCGCAGGCGTTTTGAAACGCCTGAAAAGCGCGGTGATCTTTACCCATACGCGACCGGACGGCGATGCCATCGGCTCCGCGATGGCGCTTTCCCGCGCTCTTTCTCTCCTTCATATCCCAAACGAGATCGCGGACGATTCCCCGATCCCCGAAAAATTTTACTTTCTCGGCGCCGACCGCATTCTGCGGGCACCCACGCTCAACGCGGAGGGGTATCTCTGCGTCGACGCGAGCGATGAAAACCGCCTCGGCGAGCTCAGCGGCGTGTTCCAGCGGGGAGCGCGGCGGGGAAAGATCACGGTGAACATCGATCATCATATTTCCAACACCCGTTTTTGTAAATACAACTTCGTGCGCGAGCGTTCGAGCAACTGCGAAAACGTCGCTCATACGGGCGCTCGGCGTGCCCTTCGACGGGCAGATCGCGCAATTTCTCATGACGGGGATCGTCACCGATTCGGGCGGATTTTCCCACAGCGACGTAAAGGGGGATACCTTCCGCACGGCGGCGCTCTGCGCGGACGCGGGCGCGGACGTCAACCAGATCACCTATTACATGTTCCGCAAACAGAGCAAGGCGCGCGCCGCCATGTATGCGGAAGTGCTCTCAGGGCTCCGCTACCTCTTGGACGACCGCCTCGTCGTCGCCGTCGTTACGCAGGAAATGCTGTCGCGGTACGGTCTGGGGCAGGATGCCACCGAGGGGTTCGTCGATTTCGGGCTCACGGTCGATACCGCGGAAGTCAGCGTCTGCCTCATGGAATGCAAGAAGGGACAATATAAGGCGTCTTTCCGCTCGAAGGGCAAGGTGAACGTCAACGCCGTCGCGGGGATGTTCGGGGGCGGCGGGCACGTCCTCGCTTCCGGTTGCATGTTCTTCGGAGAGACGGAGGAAGTCATAGACCGTCTCCGGTATGCCGTGGGGCAAAACATGGAGGACGCATGACGGGATTCGTCAACATCGACAAGCGGGAGGGGCTCTCTTCCACCTATGCGGTGAACCGTATCAAACGGCTGTCGGGCGCTCCCTGCGGACACATGGGCACGCTCGATCCCCTCGCTTCGGGGGTGCTTCCCGTCGGCATCGGCAACGCCACCCGCCTGTTCGAATATTTTTTGGAGAAGGAAAAGACCTATCTCGCGCGTTTCCGCTTCGGGGTCACGTCCCCCTCGCTCGACCGGGAGAGCGGGCTTGTATTCGGCGGCAGGGTACCGTCCGCGGACGAGATCGGGAAAATGTTGCCGCAGTTTTTGGGCGAGATCGAGCAGGTCCCGCCCGTTTTCAGCGCCATCTCCGTGGGCGGCAGGCGCAGTTACGAATATGCGCGGCAGGGCAAAGAAGTGGCGCTCACCGCAAAACGGGTGAAGATCTCCTCCTTCCGCCTCATCGAACAGACGGGCGCGGACGAGTTCTCGTTCGAAATCGTCTGCGGCGGGGGAACGTACATCCGCGCGCTTGCCCGCGATCTGGCGCATGCGCTCGGCACCGAGGGGCTCATGGCGGCGCTCAGGCGCACGAAGAGCGGCATCTTTATCGAAGAGACGGCGGTGGAGCTCGATTCGCTCACCCCCGAAAATTTGAAAAATTACATCATCCCCACCGAGGAAGTATTGCCCTTTCCCGTGCTTACGATCGACGACGAAAGGCTCTATCACGGGCTCGCAGTGCCGCAAAACGTTGCGGACGGTCGCTATAAATTGTACCGAGGGGGGGAATTTTACGGCATCGCCAGGGTAGAGGCGGGAATGGCGAAAACGGAGAAGAAGCTATGCTGAAATTTTCGTTCGGGGAACCGTTCGAAGCGCCGTGTGCGCTCGTTCTCGGCGGTTTCGACGGTCTGCACCTCGGTCACAGGCGGCTCCTTTCGGAAGCGAAGCGCTCCTCCCTCCCCGTCGTTCTCACGACGATGTACGGCTGTAAAGGAAAACAGCTCTTTACCGCGGCGGAGCGGGAGCTCATCTTTTGCCGCGCGGGGGTCGGCGCGCTCTGCGAGATCGCGCTCGACGGCGGGATCCGCCAAATGTCCGCCGAGGCGTTCGCCCGTAAGCTCTTCTCCCTCTTCGACGCGCGGGAGGTGTATTGCGGCGAAGATTTCCGCTTCGGGCGGAACGCGGAGGGTACGCCCGCATTCTTAAAGCGCTATGCGGCGGGCTCCGTTTTCGTCTGCAAACCCGTGAAGTATCTTGACGGAGAAAGCGGAAGAATGCGCAAGTTCTCCACTTCTTATTGCAAGGAGCTGCTGAAAAAGGGGGAGCTGTCTCGTTTGAACGCCTGCCTGCATTCCTCCGGGGAGGATCTTTCGGGCGGCGCCTATTTCATCTCCGGCGCCGTGGAGCACGGGCGGCAAGTGGGCAGAAGCTACGGGTTTCCCACCCTCAATCTGAGCGCGCCGAAGGAGAAACTGCTCCCGCCCGACGGGGTGTACCGCGGGGTGTGCGAAACGCCCCAAGGCGTGTTTCCCGCCCTCGTCAACATCGGCGCCCGCCCCACCTTCGGCGTGGAAGAGCGCAAGATCGAGGTGTATCTTTACGGCTTTTCGGGCGATCTTTACGGGGCGCGCGTGAACGTGATCCCCGTGGAATTTCTTCGCCCGATCAAACAGTTTTCTTCTGCGGAAGAATTGAAAAAACAGCTCCTGACGGACGTGCGGAGCTTACGGGAAGGGGGAAACCTATGATAAAATTCGGACCGAGCGGCAATTCGGAGAGCTTTTTTGCGGCGGGCTATTCCCATACGGAGGAGGCGGCGGGATTCGTAAAGGAAAGGGGTCTCGACTGCTTTGAATACTCCTTCGGGAGAGGGGTCCGCATGACGGAGGACAAGGCGATCTCGATCGGGGACGCCTTCCGCGAAAACGGCGTGGAAATTTCCGTCCACGCGCCCTATTTTGTC
Source organism: uncultured Clostridia bacterium (assembly GCA_947632015.1). Taxonomy (GTDB): domain Bacteria; phylum Bacillota; class Clostridia; order Christensenellales; family Borkfalkiaceae; genus Gallimonas. The sequence goes on from CANRNP010000003.1 coordinate 13,647, forward strand.
AACTTCGCGAATCCCGACGACGAAATGGCGGCGAAGTCGTACGGCTACGTGCTCGAAAGCGGGAAAATGGTCTCCCTCATGGGCGGGACGCGGGTCGTCTTTCATCCCGCCGCGCAGGGGAAGGAGGACAGGGAAATTGCCGTCTCCCGCACCGAGGACCGCCTCAAAGTTCTGCGCGATTATATCTATCTCAACAACTTGGAGCATCTCATGTTCTGCCCCGAAACGATGGGGAAAACGGCGCAGATCGGCACGGTGGAGGAGATCGCCCGCTTTTGCGCGATCGACCCCGTTTTCACGCCCTGCGTCGATTTCGGGCACGTCAACGCCCGCGAACAGGGGAGCTTAAAGACGAAGAAAGACTATCTCTCCCGCCTTGAATTCCTCATCGAAGCGCTCGGCTTCGGGCGCATGAAAAATTTCCATGTGCATTTTTCCAAGATCCAGTACGGCGCGAAGGGGGAAATACGGCATTTAACGTTTGCCGACGACGTGTTCGGTCCCGAATTCATGCCCCTTGCAGAGGCGCTCTGCGAGCTGAAATTAGAGCCCTATATCGTCTCCGAATCGGCGGGCACGCAAGCGGAGGACGCGGCGGAGATGAAACGCATGTACGAGAGGGCGCTTCGCGTATCGGGCGATACTTTCTCATGAAAAGTGGTTGACTTGCCGCGGTATATTTGGTATAATATGGGTATGTTGCAACCCGAAAAGCGCAAAATATACCTGGAAGCGGGTGCGGACGCCCTCTTTTTGGAGACGGACTTCCTCCGCAGATACCTCACGGGATTTTATTCCACCGACGGCTACGTCGTCCTTAACGGCGAAAATTGCTATTTCTTCGCCGATCCCCGCTACTTCGAAGCGGCGGAAAAGGCGCTCAAAGATTCTCCGGTCACCGTCGTCGCGGGGACTTATCAGCAGGCGCTCGAAGCGCTCGCGGGCGCGCGGACGGTCGGCGTTCCTTTCCCGCTCATCTCCCTTTCCCGCGCGGAAGAACTGCGCAAGAAGGGCTTTACCCTTTGCGACTGTATGCCCGCCCTCAAAACGGCGATGGAATATAAGACGGAGCGGGAGCTCGCGCTCATCGAAAAAGCGTGCTCGATCGCCGAGGACGCATTGCTCCGCCTCATGCCCCTTCTGAAAGAGGACATGACGGAGAGCGAAACGGCGGCGCTCCTCGAATACGAAATGAGAAAACTCGGCGCTTCGGGCGTCTCGTTCGAGACGATCGTCGCCTTCGGCGCAGGGAGCAGTGTTCCCCACCACGAAACGGGGGAGACGAAACTCAAATTCGGCGACGTCGTGCTCATCGACTTCGGCTGCAAGACGGAGGGGTATTGCTCGGACTGCACGCGGACCTTCCTCTTCGGCGACGACGGGCGGCACGGGAGATTCAAACAGGTTTATGCGGAAGTGCTGAAAGCGCACGAGCTCGTAAAGGAAACCGTTACGGCGGGAATGAGCGGAAAAGAGGCGGACGAAGTTGCGCGCGCTTCTCTCCGCGCGGCGGGCTTAGACGGGTATTTTACCCATTCCTTAGGGCACGGGATCGGATTGCAGATCCACGAATATCCCGTTCTTTCCCCCAAGGGGGAGGAGATCTTGCAGGACGGCATGGTGTTTTCGGACGAGCCGGGGGTATATTTTGCCGGGGAGTTCGGCGTCCGCATCGAGGACAGCTGCTATATGAAGGACGGCAAAGTCCGCTCCTTCATGCACAAGACGTCGCGGGAGCTTCTCATCCTGTGACGCGGGAAAACAATCAAGAAATCAATTAAGGAGATCAAACTTATGGCACAAATTTTGGCAGGCGACATCAGAAAGGGCACGACTTTCGAATATAAGAGCGGCGTTTATACCGTTGTCGAATTCCAGCACGTCAAGCCCGGAAAAGGGGCGGCGTTCGTCCGTACGACCCTCAAAAACGTCGTCACGGGACAAGTCCTCTCCGATGAGACCTTCAACCCCACCTTCAAACTCGAAACGGTGCAGGTCGAGACCAAGAAGATGACCTATTCCTATTTCGACGGCGAGTTCTACGTATTCGTGGACGAGGAGTGGAACGAGACCCGTCTCACCCTTTCGCAGGTCGAGGACGCGCTGAAATATATCCGCGAAAACGATACGGTCACGGTGCGCTTCCTCTACGGCAACGCATTCTCCGTGGAGCCCGAAAACTTTGTCGAACTCAAAGTCATCGAGGCGGAGCCCGGCGTCAAGGGCAACACGGCGACCAACGTCACCAAAGCCGCCAAAGTCGAAACGGGCGCCGTCTTTCAGGTGCCGATGTTTGTGGAAGAGGGCGATACGATCCGCATCGATACGAGAACGGGCGAATACATGTCGAGAGTATAACTCCGTCGGGGCGATCGCATGAAGTTCGTAGCACAGCGGGTATCGTGCGCAAAACTTACGGTAAACGGTGAGCCTGTCTCCGAAATCGGACGCGGGCTTGTCGTTTATTTCGGCGTAAAGGCGGGCGACGGGGAAAAACAAGCCGAAAAATGCGCGGAAAAGATCGCAAACCTCCGCGTTTTCCGCGACGGCGAGGGGAAAATGAACCTCTCCGTGGGAGACGTGGGCGGAGAAGTGCTTTTCGTATCGCAGTTTACGCTGTACGGAGACGTGCGCAAGGGGAACCGTCCGAGCTTTACCGAGGCGGAGCGTCCCGACCGCGCACGGCTTCTCTACGAATATACCGCCGACCTCCTCCGCGCGCGGAATATCCCCGTCGCAACGGGCATTTTCGGCGCGGACATGACGATCGAACAGAGAAACGACGGACCCGTTACCATCCTTTGCGAAATCTGAACCGCACGGGGAAACAAGATGAAAATAGAATTTTTGGGCACGGGAGCCGCCGAAGGCATTCCCGCCATGTTTTGTAACTGCGCCTTCTGCAAGGAGGCGATCCGGAAGGGGACCGTCCGTTCGCGCACGCAGGTTTTGCTCGACGGCGAACTCTCGATCGACTTTCCGCCGGACGCATTTTATCACCGCGCAAGAAGCGGCGCCGATTTTTCGGCGATCAGATATGTTCTCGTCACCCACGCCCACCAGGACCATTTTTTTGCGAACGACTTTATCCTGCGCGGATACAAATACGCGCGGGAAATGACAGAGACCGATCTGAACCTCTTCGGCAGCGAGGAGACCTGCGAGATCTTTTGCGAGAGCACCCGCCGTGAGCTCCGCCCGGAGATCGGCGAACATATCCGTCTCTACGTACTCAGCGCGTTCGAAGAGGCACGCTTCGGCGAGTGGAAGGTCTATCCCCTCAAAGCCAAGCATTCTTCGCGGGAGCCGCTCGTCTTTCTGCTCGAAAAGAACGGGAAGCGAGTCCTTCACCTGCACGATACGGGGCTCCTTCCCGACGAAGATTACGAATACCTCTCCAAGATCGGGGGCGGAAGCGTCGATCTCGTCACCCTCGACTGTACCTTTCTGTACGACCGCGCGGACGCGAACGCCCGCCACATGGGGCTATATGAAAATGCGGAGGTGCTCCGCAAGTTGGAGGAGATCGGCTTTGCGGACAGCCACACGAAGCGGGTCATTTCGCATTTTTCGCACAATGCGTCGCCTACCGCGGAGAAGCTCAGACGGGCGGAGGAAGAATTCGGCGTCATCGCCGCATACGACGGCATGGAGATCGAGATCTGATCGGTCCGTTCGCCGCCCGCCGCGCTATTTCAAGCGCGGCGGGCGGCTCTTTTTCCCTCCCTTTGCGCCCGCGGACAAGGCGCCGAAGGCGAGAAAAGTGCGCAAAGCAGTTTACTTTTTCCCCAAATTCGTGTAAAATAGGGACAAGGAGTGAGGCATGGGATTTTTCGCCCGCATCAAAAAACTATTTTCCCGCAAGAAGGTCGTCGGCATCGCGTTCGGGAGCGGCGGCGCAAAGGGGATGGCGCACCTCGGCGCGCTCAAAGCGTTCGAGGAGGCGGGCATTTCCTTTTCCTGCGTCGCGGGGGCTTCCATCGGCTCCATCGTCGGCGCGCTCTACGCCAAAGGCTTTACCGCGGACGACATGATACAGGTCGTCGAGAGCCTCAACCGCAGGGAATTCGGCAAAAATCTGCGCCCGTTCGCCGACCTTACCTTCGCCGAAGAATTTTTGGAGAACTATTTGGAGGGGGATATTTCCTCCTTGCCCATGCCCTTTGCGGCGTGGGTGACGGACGGGGAGACGAACGAAGGACAGCTCATCCGCGAGGGGAAGATCGCGCGGGTCGTTACGGCTTCTTCGGCGATCCCTCCCTTTTTCCGCGGCGTCGATCTCGGCGGAAGAAAATATTACGACGGCGCCTTTTCCAACGCGATCCCCTGCGAGGCGTGCAGACAGCTCGGCGCGGACGTGGTGATCGGGATCGATCTTTCCGCCTTTCCCAAATCGGAGGACGAGGGGCGCATATCCCGCATTTTCGGGGTGGCGATCGCCAAAATTTCCCCCGTCCGCTATCTCGCAGACAGCAAGAGCCGCGGCTATGAGAACGCCGACTTCATGCTCCGCCCCGACCTCAGAAATTTCCGCTCGACGGACGTCTCCCGCGAGGGGATGGCGAAAATGTTCGAAGCGGGCTACGAGTGCGCGAAAGCGAACATCGGAGCGATCAAGGAAGTGATCGGAAAATGCCCCAAAAGAAAGAAACAAAGAGACCGCTGAAAGCGGCGGCAATGGCGATCGCCGCCTCGGCAGTCTTGCTCGCCGCGGCGCTCCTCGCCTATTTTGCTCCCTTTCCCCGCCTGCTTCCCGCCCTTCCGCTCCCCGTACGGGAAGCGGGAGAGACGCGCGTGCACTTCCTCTCCGTCGGACAGGGGGACTGCACCATCGTCGAATCTTCCGAGGGCGACGTCCTCGTCGTGGACGCGGGCGACGGCTCATTCCGCAATAACGGCAAGATCGTCCGCTATCTCAAAGGTCTGCGTCCCGAACGGCTCTCCGTTCTCGTCACCCACGCCGACCGCGACCATTACGGCGGGATGGAAGCGATCCTGGATTGTTTTTCCGTTACCCGTTGCTATCTTCCCGTCCTCGCCTCGGATAACGAGCACTATTCCGCCTTTCTCGAAGCGGTAGAGCGGGAGGGTTGCGAACAGACGGCGCTCACCCGCTACAAATTTTCGGAGAGCGGAACGGCGTCTTTCACCTGCATTTCGCCGACGGCGGCGTCGGAAACGGACGAAAACGATTCTTCCGCCGTGCTCTATCTCGATTGCGGCGGGGTGCGGATCCTGCTCTGCGGCGACATTACGTCGTCGCGGGAAAAGCTCCTCGCGGAAGAATATTCTTTGGACGAAACGTTCTTCGATAGCGCGCGCGTCAAGGTGCGGCTCGACCATGTCGACATTCTCAAAGCGGCGCATCACGGGTCTGCCGATTCCTCTTCGGCGGAATGGCTGTCGCTGCTCTCGCCTGCGGCGCTCATACTCTCCGCGGGCGCGGGAAATCCATACAAACACCCGTCGGGGGAGGCGATGGCGCGTTTCCGCGCCGCCTCGCCGCAGGGGAAAATTTATCGTACGGACGAGCTCGGAGACCTCATCGTCTCCTGCCGCGGCGGAAAATATACGGTAACGGAGCGGAATTGATATGAAGATCGTAACAGCGGGCGAATCGCACGGAAAAGGCTTGTTCGCCATCATAGAGGGGCTTCCCGCGGGGTTGAAGCTCGACATCGGGAAGATAAACGCCGAACTTGCCCGCCGCCAGAGCGGCTACGGCAGGGGAGAGCGGCAGAAGATCGAGTGCGACCGCGTGGAACTGCTCGCGGGCGTAAGGGATCTCGTAACGCTCGGAAGTCCGCTCGCCCTCGCGGTGTGGAACCGCGATTACGGGAGCTGGAAGGAGTATATGGCGCCCGAAGGGTGCAATACCGAGGCGAAAAAGCTCACCGCGGTGCGGCCGGGGCACGCCGATCTTGCCGGAATGGAGAAATTTTCGGCGGCGGACGCGCGCAATATTTTGGAGCGCGCTTCGGCGCGGGGAACGGCGGCGCGGGTCGCGGCGGGCTCTGTTTGCCGCACCCTTCTTTCGGCGCTGGGGATCTCTGTTACGGGCTATGTGCGCTCGCTCGGCGGGGTAAGCGATGAGCGGGAGTATTCCTTCGGCGAGATCGTATCGGGGCGCAGACCTCTCCTCGGCATGATGCGGGAGGAGACCGAGCGCGCCGCGGCGGAAGCGGTGGACCGCGCCAAAGCGGCGGGAGATACGCTCGGAGGAGTGGCGGAACTGCGCGTGAAAGGGTTAAAGAGCGGATTCGGAAGCTGCATGACCGACCGCGAAAAACTCGACGCCCGTCTCTGCGCCGCGCTCATGAGCGTACAGGCGGTAAAGGGCGCGGAAATAGGGCTTGGCTTCGGGTGCGCCGGAAAGCGCGGAAGCGAAGTGCATGACGAAATTTTTACGGACGGGAGCAAGATCTTCCGCAAAACGAACCGCGCGGGCGGCATAGAAGGGGGGATGAGCAACGGCGAAGAACTCGTTCTCCGCGCCGCGATGAAGCCCATTCCCACTTTGACGAAGGGGCTCAGAACGGTCGATACGCAAACGGGAGAACCGGCGGTCGCCGCGCCCGAACGGAGCGACGTATGCGCGGTAACGGCATGCGAGGTCGTGTTGGAGAGCGCGCTTTGTTCGGAGCTTTGCGCCGCTTTGCTCGAACGGCTCGGCGGCGATACGATGGCGCAGGTTTTGGAGCACTACGAAAAATTATGAAAACGTTCAAAGTGATCGAACGGGAGACGCGCGAGAGCGTGATCGTCTGCCGGAAAAACGTCTTCTCCGCCGAACTCGCCCCCAGGCGCGGGCGGCTTCTCGGCGGCGGCGGGATCGTCTTTACCGATTCCAACGTGTTTGCGCTCTATCGGGAGCGCATCGAACGCGCCCTTGGCGGGGTGCCGGTGTGCGTCATGCCCGCGGGGGAGGAAAACAAGCGGGAGCCCGCGCTCTTTGCGCTCTTGCAGGCGATGGCGGAAAACGGGCTCCGCCGCAATTCCGTCCTCGTCGTCCTCGGCGGCGGCGTGGCGGGGGACGTCGGCGGGCTCGCCGCAAGCCTTTATATGCGCGGGATCGACTGCGTGCAGGTCCCCACGACCTTGCTCGCGCAGGTGGACAGCTCGGTGGGCGGCAAAACGGCGGTGGACTTTTTCGGCGTAAAAAATCTCATCGGCGCCTTCCGCCAGCCCGCGCGGGTGATCGCCGACCCCGTCTTTTTGAAAACGCTGCCCCGCCGCGAACTGCGTTGCGGGCTCGGCGAGATCGTAAAACACGGCGCGCTCTGTCCCTCCCTCTTCGAGGTCCTTTTGGAAAACCGCGGCGATCTTTTCGATTTAGACTTTCTCGCGCGCGTCGTACCGCTGAATATCGCGTTCAAAGCGTCGGTCGTCAGAGTCGACCCGCGGGAGACGGGGCTGAGAAAGTGCCTCAATTTGGGGCACACCACGGGGCACGCGCTCGAATTAGGCGGGGGCGGGCTCTCCCACGGCGAATGCGTGCTGTGGGGGCTCATTCTCGAAAGCCTCTTAGCGGAGCGCCATTTTAAGACGGACAGCGCCTTTCTCAAAGACCTTTCCTCGCTCTGTTTTGCGGCGCTCGAAGGGGGCGGAATGCCACCGCTCGCCTTGGAAAACGCCCGTCTCGACAAGAAGAACACTTCGGCGGACGTCACGCTTGCCGTGCCCGTCGCCGCGGGGAAGTACGAACTGTTGCGGCTGCCGTTCGCGCAGTACGAGAGAGAAGTGAGGGAGGAAGCGGAAAAATTATGCTGAAACTCGCCGTCGTCGGCAAGGACGTCTCCCTCTCGGAGAGCCCCGCCATCCACGAATTCATCCTGCGCCGCCGTTTCGGCACGGCTTGCTCCTACGAACGGGTGAGCATTCCGCCCGAATCGTTTTCCCTGCGGGCGGAGGAGCTCTTCTCCCGTTTCGACGGGTTCAACGTCACCATTCCCTTCAAGGGGGAAATTCTGCCCTATTTGAAGGAGCTCAAAGGGGACGCCGCGGCGTTCGGTGCGGTGAACACCGTCGTTTCGAAGTCCCGCTTCGGCTACAACACGGACGGCTACGGCTTTTTGCTCATGCTCGAAAACGAGGATATCGCCGTCAAAAACAAGTCTGTTCTCGTGCTCGGCGCGGGCGGCGCGGGCAGAAGCTGCGTCAAAAAACTCGTTGAGGCGGGCGCGGAAGTATTTGTTTACGAGCGGGACGGCGGTCGGCTCGCCGCCGTCTACGGGGAGTTCGGCGGATTCACGCCCTTGACCAAGGTCCCCGAACGGCATTACGACGTCGTGGTGAATTGCACGGGCGTCGGGATGCACGCGACGGTGGGCATGCTCCCTTCCCTCGATTACGAAAACGGGGAAACGGACACCGCCGAGCGGCTCTTACGGGAGTGCGGGCAGGCGGTGGACCTCATCTATACGCCCGCGCGGTCGGAATTCCTGCGCACGGCGGAGCGCTTTTCGAAGCCCGTCTTAAACGGCGCTTCCATGCTTTTTTATCAGGCGTATATGGCAGACTGCATCTATCTTTCCGCCCCGTCGGACGCGAAAGAGGCGGGCAGGCTGTGGAAGGAATACAGGGAGGAAACGCAATGAAATTTTTAATCGTCAACGGGGTCAATCTCGCCCGCACGGGACAGCGCGAAAAGGGCGTTTACGGCGCGGAAAGTTTGGAGGAGATCAACGCCGGGCTCGCGGCGTTCGCCAAAGCGCACGGACACGAGGCGGACTTCTTTCAGTCGGACATCGAGGGCGAACTTTGCGCGGCGATCGGAAGAGCGGAAGGGGTCTACGACGGCATCGTGCTCAACGCGGGGGCGTACACCCACTATTCCTACGCGCTGAGGGACGCGATCGCGGGCGTCTCCGTGCCCGTGGTGGAAGTCCACATGAGCAACGTCTATGCGCGGGAAGAATTCCGCAAGAAGTCCGTTCTCACGGAAGTCTGCAAAGGAGAAGTGCTCGGCTTCGGCAAAGCGAGCTATCAGTTAGCGTTGGAGAGTTTTTGGCTATGAATATCATTCTCTGCGGCATGATGGGGGTGGGAAAATCCACCGTCGGCATGAAAATCGCCGAACTCACGGGAAGGCGCTGGGTAGATACCGACATCATCATCACCACCCGTTACGGAAGGATCTCGGATATTTTCGAATACTATGGGGAAGCGCATTTCCGCGCGCTCGAAACGGAGATCGTGCAGGAGATCGCCCCGCAGGACGGGCTCGTGGTCTCGACGGGCGGCGGGCTCGTGCTCAATTACGAGAACAATCGGCTCTTGAAGAAAAACGGCAAGCTGTTCTTTCTCAGGGCGTCCTTCGAAACGCTGTTGAAGCGGGTCCGCGCGGACGAAACGCGCCCCCTTCTCAAAGATACGGGCAGAACGGCGGAGCGGCTCAACGAATTGCTGTTACAGCGCACCCCCGTCTATGAGATGACTGCCGATCATATTGTCGATACGGATGGGCTCTCGCCCGAAGAAGTCGCGGCGCGCATCCTCGCGCTCGCGGCGGAGGAGACGGCGTGAAAACGGCGCTTGTCACGGGCGGCACCCGCGGGATCGGGCTCGCCTGCTGTAAACGTTTTTCGGAGGAAGGGTACGCGGTCGTAGCCCTCTATTCCCACAACGGAGAGGACGCGAAGGCGGCGCAGGCTCTTTTGCCCTCGGTCTCCTTTCTCAGAGCCGACGTCGCCGGCGAAGAGGAAGTCGCTTCGGTATTCGGGCGGCTCCCCGCTCTCGACGTGCTCGTCAACAATGCGGGGATTGCCCATTTTGCGCAGGTGCAGGATACTTCGTGGGAAGATTTTTCGCGCGTGATGGCGGTGAACGCGGGCGGCGCCTTCCTCTGCGCCAAATATGCCGTAAAATTGTTTTTGCGGCGGGGAGGGGGGGCGATCGTCAACGTCTCCTCCGTTTGGGGAGAGACGGGAGGAAGCTGTGAGAGCGCCTATTCCGCCTCCAAAGGGGCGGTCATCGCCTTTACCAAGTCGCTTGCGAAGGAGCTCGCGCCCTCGAACATTTCGGTGAATTGCGTCTCGCCGGGCGTGATCGACACGGAGATGAACGCCCGCCTTTCGCCGCAGGAGAAAGAAGAACTTTCGGCGGAGATCCCCTTCGGAAGGATGGGGACGGCGGAAGAGGTCGCCGAGGCGGTTTTCTTTCTCGCCCGCCATCGCTATATCACCGGGCAGGTGCTCGGCGTAAACGGCGGATTTTATATTTGAGAGGGGGAAAGATGTTTTTTACGCCGCAACAAAACGCGCTCGCCGCGTCGGACGGGAACGAGCGCATCCTGATAGAGGGCTGGGGGGAGAATGCGTTGCGCGTCCGCGCGACGATGAACCCTTCGTTCTCCACCGCGGAAAAGGCGCTGCAAGAGGCGCCTGTTTCTTATGCGCAAGCTGCGCTTCTTCCGGACGGCGCGCAGATCGTAAACGGAAAACTGCGCTGTTTTCTCCATAAGAACGGCTGGATGGAGTTCTACGACGGCGAAAAACTTCTCTTAAAGGAATACTACCGCGATTTTTCGGGGGCGAATCCCCATAGTCCGAGCTTAAAGCTCCGCGCGCGGGAATATCGCCCGATGGGGAGCGATTACGCCGTTACCCTCCGCTTCGAAGCCGCGGAAGAGAAAATTTTCGGCATGGGGCAGTACCAACAGCCGCAGTTCGACCTCAAAGGGTGCATTTTGGAGCTCGCCCAGCGCAATTCGCAAATTTCCGTCCCGTTCGCCCTCTCTTCGCGGGGATACGGATTTCTCCTCAACCACGCGGGCGTAGGGGAAGCCGCCTTCGGGACGAATTACACCTGCTGGCGGGAATATTGCACCGACGAGATCGATTACTGGATCGTTGCGGGCGGACCGAAGGAGATCTTGAAGAGCTATACCGCCGTCACGGGGCGGGCGCCCGAATTCCCGGAGGACATGCTCGGACTCTGGCAGAGCAAACTGCGCTACCGCACGCAGGAGGAAGTGCTCTCCGTCGCGCGGGAGTACCGCAGGCGGGGGATCCCGCTCGACGTCATCGTCATCGACTTCTTCCACTGGGTCAGGCAGGGGGACTGGGCGTTCGACCCCGAATATTTCCCCGATCCCGCCGCCATGACGAGGGAGTTGAAGGAGCTCGGCGTGCGCTGTATGGTGTCCGTCTGGCCGACGGTGGATAAAAAGAGCGTGAATTTTCGGGAGATGAAGGAGCGCGGGCTCCTGGTGCGCACCGACCGCGGGAGCATGCAGTGCTTCGATTTTCAGGGCGATACCGTGATCTACGACGCGACCTCTCCCGCCGCCCGCGAATTTCTTTGGGAGCGCGTCGAAAAAAATTATTACGCGAACGGCGTCGATTGCTTCTGGCTCGACGAAGCGGAGCCCGAATATTCCGCTTACGACTTCGATCATTTCCGCTATGAAATGGGACTCGTTCTGAAAACGGGCAATCTCTATCCACGCGAGCACGCCAAAGGGTTTTACGAACACATGCGCGCCGCGGGGCAGAAGAACATCGTCAATCTCGTGCGGTGCGCGTGGGCGGGGAGCCAGAAGTATGCCGCCGTCGTATGGTCGGGGGACGTCTGCTCCAACTTCGAAACGCTGCGCGACCAGCTTGCCGCGGGGCTGAACATGGGGATCGCGGGCATCCCGTGGTGGACGACGGACGCGGGCGGCTTTTTCGGCGACGTCACGGAGGAGGGATTCCGCGAATTGCTCATCCGCTGGTTCGAGTTTTCCGCCTTTTCGCCCGTTCTCCGCCTGCACGGCGACAGGGGACCGCACGACATCCCGAATTTTACCGCGCTCGACTACGGCGGCGGGTTTTCCCCGACGGGCAGAGACAACGAACTTTGGAGCTACGGCGAAGAGGTGTATGCGATCCTCAAAAAATTTACAGAGAGAAGGATCGCGATGAAGGAATATCTCAAAGAGGTATTCCGCGAGGCGAGCGAAAACGGCTCGCCCGTGATGCGCCCCCTCTTTTATGAATTCCCTGAGGACAAGAGGGCGTGGGAGATCGCCGATGAATACATGCTCGGCGGAAAACTTCTCGTGGCGCCCGTCTTATATCCTGGGATGCGCAAGCGGAAGGTCTATCTTCCCGAAGGAAGGTGGAAGGACGGCAAGGGCGCCCTGCTCTGCGGCGGGGAATACGAAGCGGACGCCCCGCTCGACGAGATCCCCGTTTTTGTCCGCCTTACGGACGGAAAAAAACAATAATTTTTTGCAAAAAAGAGGAGATTTTCGCTCTTTCGTCGAAATAATAACTGTCATGAAGGAAAAGATATACGAAAGAGAACGCGCCTATCTCTCGCCCTATGCCTGCCTTTCCGAAAAGACGAAGGGCAGGGAGAGAGAGGAAACGCCCTGCACCATGCGGACGGACTTCCAGCGCGATCGCGACAGGATCATCTATTCCAAAGCCTTCCTGCGGCTCAAAAATAAGACGCAGGTCTTTTTTGCGCCCGACGGCGACCACTACATGTCCCGCCTCACCCACACGCTGGACGTGAGCCAGATCGCGCGTTCTCTGGCGCGCTGTCTCTCCCTCAACGAGGACCTCGCCGAGGCGATCGCCCTCGGACACGATCTGGGGCATACCCCCTTCGGGCATGTCGGCGAGCGGGTGCTCAACAAACTCGCCCCCTGCGGATTCAAGCACAACCGGCAGTCCCTGCGCGTTGTGGACAAGCTCGAAAAGGACGGGAAGGGGCTCAATCTTACCTATGAGGTGCGGGACGGCATCCTCAACCATACGAAGCACGGCACCCCCCACACGTTGGAGGGGGAAGCCGTCTCTCTCGCCGACCGTATCGCCTATATCAACCACGACATCGAGGACGCCCTGCGCGCGGGCTTTTTGGAGGAGGAGCAACTCCCCGCCGAAGCGATCAAAGTGTTCGGAAGGGACACTTCCGCCCGCATCAACACCGCGATCCTCGATATTTACCGCGAATCGGACGGCAAGCCGTATGTGCGCATGTCCGCAGAAAAGGCGGAAGCGCTCGATTCTTTGCGAACGTTCATGTTCGAAAACGTGTACGAGCGCGCAAACAAGCTCATCCAGGAGAGTGCGGAGCGCATGCTCGGCGAGCTGTATTGTTATTTTGTAGAGCGCCCCGAAGCGCTCCCCGCGCTCTACCGCGGCTTCCTTGCGGAGGACGGCGTGGAGCGGGTCGTCTGCGACTATCTCTCTTCCATGACGGATAAATACGCCATCGGGGTATTCAAGCGGCTGTTCGTGCCGCGGGAGGGGAGCGTATGAGCTTCCCGGAATTTTTGGCGGAGCTCAAAGAGAAGAACGATCTCGTGGAGGTCATCGGCTCTTACATAAAATTAGACCGCCGCGGAAATAATTACTGGGCATGCTGTCCCTTCCATCACGAAAAAACGCCCTCTTTTTCGGTCAACGCCTCCGAGAAATACTATCATTGCTTCGGTTGCGGCGTTTCGGGGGACGTGATAACCTTCGTCAAGGAATACGAGAACGTGGATTTCCGCCAGGCGGTGGAAATTTTGGCAAAGAGAGCGGGGCTCGAAGTGCCCGAAGCGGATAACCGTTCCGCCGAAGAGACGGCGCAGCGGAAGGAGAAGAAGGACCGCCTTCTCGCCCTCATGAAGGATACGGCGCGCTTCTATCTCAATCATCTGTATTCGGGCGGGGCGGAGCGGCATCTGGAATATCTCTCCCGCAGAAAACTTCTCCCCGCGACGATGAAAAAATTCGGGCTCGGCGCCTCGCCCGACTTTCATTCCCTGCCGCGGTTTTTGGCGGATAAGGGGTACACCGCCGCCGAATGCGTGGAGAGCGGCGCGTGCGGAAGGTCGGACGACGGACGTCTCTTCGACGCTTTGGGCGGACGGCTCATCATCCCGATCATCAACAACATGGACGAGGTGATCGCCTTCGGAGGCAGGGTGCTCGAAAAGACCGACCGCGCAAAATACAAGAACACGCGCGACACGGTGCTCTTCGATAAGAGCAAAAGCTTATACAATATCAATCTCGTCAAGCGGGAAAAGCGCACCGCGCCCATTCCCTACCTCATTATGCTCGAAGGGTATATGGACGTCATCTCTCTCTACCAGGCGGGCTTCCACAACGTCGTCGCGAGCATGGGGACGTCGCTCACAAAAGAGCAGGTGCGGCTGTGCAAGCGGTATTCCGACACCGTTCTTATCAGCTACGACGGAGACGCGGCGGGGCAATCGGCGAATCTGAGGGGGCTCAGATTGCTCGAAGAGGAGGGGGTGAACCTGCGGGTCGTGCCCCTCACCGACGGGCTCGATCCCGACGACATGATCGTAAAGAAGGGCGCCGACGCCTACCGGGAGTGCCTTTCCGCCGCAATGCCCCTCATCGATTACCGCCTTCTTGCCGCAAAGAGGAAGTACGATCTCAAAGACCCATACCGCAAGCGGGAATATATCCGCGAGGCGTTGGAGATCGTGCGGGAAGCGGAGAGCGCCACCGAGCGCGACGAACTGCTCAAACGGATCGCTTCGGAGACGGACGTGAGCTATTCCGCCCTCGCCCGCGATCTCGAAAGCGCGCCGAAGAAGAAGGAGCCGCCCCCTCCGCCCGTCCGGAAAGAGGAAGCGGACAGAACGCGCAAAGCGGAGCGGTTCATCCTTGCCGCCTGCCTGTTCAACCAAGGCTACGCCGCCGACCTCGACCTCTACGGGCTCGATTTCCGCAACGAAACGCTCGAACGCCTTGCCGACTACATCATGGAGGAGCGGGCGCGCGGGAGAGTGCGTCCGAGCGGGGTATTCGATCTGTTCGGCTCGGAAGATGCCGAACTCAACGAGGTGCTGGCTCTGAACGACGGCAACCTCGAAGGGGAGATCGCGGAAAAATATTTTCGCGACTGCGTGCGGATCCTGCGGCGGCGGTCGATCGAAGAGCAGATCGCCGTCTGCCGGGAAGCGGGCGCCCGCGCGGCAGACGTGGCGGAGCGGAACGAATATCTTTCCCGCATCAAGGAACTTACCGAAAAACTGACCAAACTGAAATAACGGACGAAGTAAAAATAACAGGAGAAAGAAATGGATATTACCGAACAGACGACGGAGGAAGGAAGAGAGCCCGCAGAGCAGACGGCGGCGGAAGAGAGGGAGATCGGCGAACAGAAGATTGCCGAACTCATCGAAGGGATCGTATCCCTCTATAAAATGAAGGGGAGCATCTCGACGACGGCGCTCTGCGAGATCCTCGATAAATACGATCTCAGCCCCGCGCAGTACGACCGCATCTATCAGACCCTTCCCGAACAGGGCGTGCAGATCTTCAACGAGGACGAGCGCGACCGCGAACTCTTCGAACAGGCGCTCTCGGACATCGGGCTCGACGACCCTGTAAAAATGTATCTCAAAGAGATCGGCAGGGTGCCTCTTCTTTCCACGGACGAGGAGATCGAGCTCGCCCGCAAGATGCAGGAGGGGGACCTCGCCGCGAAACAGCGCCTGAGCGAGGCGAACCTCCGCCTCGTCGTCTCCATCGCAAAGCGCTATGTCGGCAGGGGGATGCTCTTTCTGGACCTCATCCAGGAGGGGAACCTCGGACTGATGAAGGCGGTGGAGAAGTTCGACTACCAGAAGGGCTTCAAATTCTCCACTTACGCCACTTGGTGGATCCGCCAGTCGATCACCCGCGCGATCGCCGACCAGGCGCGCACGATCCGTATCCCCGTGCACATGGTGGAGACGATCAACCGCCTCACCCGCGTATCGCGGATGCTGCTGCAAGAGAACGGCAGGGAGCCCACCCCCGAAGAGATCGCCGAGGCGATGGAGATCGACGTCGCCCGCGTGCGCGAGATCCAGAAGATCGCACAGGACCCCGTCTCTTTGGAAACGCCCATCGGCGAGGAGGAAGATTCCCACCTCGGCGACTTTATCGAGGACGATAAAACGCAGACGCCGGGCGATTCCGTCGCCTTCATCATGCTCAAAGAACAGCTTCTCGGCGTGCTCGATACCCTTACCCCGCGGGAGGAAAAGGTGCTCCGTCTCCGCTACGGCATCGACGACGGCAAGCCCCGCACCCTCGAAGAGGTCGGCAGGGAATTCAACGTCACCCGCGAGCGCATCCGCCAGATCGAGGCAAAGGCGCTCAGAAAGCTGCGCCATCCCTCGCGCAGTAAAAAGCTCCGCGATTTCCTCGACTGATGGAGAGGCGGATCGCATATATCTGCTCGATGCTCTCTCCTGCGCGCGTGTTTGCGGACATCGGGTGCGACCACGGCTATATGACGGAATATATGCTGAAAAAGGGGCTCTGCGAGCGCGCGTATATTTCGGACGTGAGCGCAAAGAGCCTCAAAAAGGCGGAAAAACTGCTCGCCCGCTTCATCGCGGCTGGAAAATGCTTCCCCGTCGTGGCGGACGGCATGCGCGGATTGAGGGAGGAATGCGATCTCGTGCTCATCGCAGGGCTCGGCGGCGAAGAGATCGTAAAAATTTTGCAGGAAGCCTATCTCCCCGCGCGGTTTTTATTACAGCCGATGCACAACAGCGATAAATTGCGCCGCTATCTTTCGGAGCGGGGCGCAAAGCTCGAACGAGACCATACCTTTGCCGCGGACGGCTATTATTACGACCTCATCTGCGGGTCGGCGACGGGCGGCGGACGCGATTATACCGAAAGCGAGATCTTTTTCGGCAGGGAAAACTTAGTTTGTCCTACGGCGGATTTCTTCGGGAAATGGGAGAAGGAAGCCGAAAAACTCAAAGACTATCTCGCCCGCAAGGACGTGAGCGAAAAAAACCGTGAAATTTTGGGCGCGCGATTCGAGCGGATCGTGGCGCAGATGGAAAAATTACGATGAAACTTTCCAAAATCTATGAGTGCGCGGACGGGCTCGCCCCCTTTGCGCTCTCGCGCGAATTTATCGAACAATTCGGATATTACGACAACAGCGGCGTCATGCTCGACTGCGGCGGGGAGATCGCGGGCGTGCTCTTTTCCCTCGATCTGTCCCTTGCCGCCGTCAAAGAAGCGAAAAAACGGGGCTGCAACTGTATTTTTACCCACCATCCCGCGATCTGGGAGGGGGTAAAACAGATCACGCCCGAAAATACGCCCGCTCTTTCCGCCTGCGTGAAGGAGGGGATCTCCGTCCTCTCGGCGCATCTCAATTTAGACGCGGCGGAAGGGGGGATCGACGAATGCCTCATGCGCGGTTTGGGCGGAAAGGAGCCCGTCGCCGTCATGGAGACCCTCTCTCTCGGCGGCTACGGCAGGGTCGCCGACGTGCCGCCCCGCCCCATGGCGGACTTCGCGGCGCAGGCGAAAGAGACGTTCGAAACGGAGCGGCTCACGGTCTACGGCGAAATGCCCGTCAAGCGGGTGGCGAGCTTCTGCGGCGCGGGGTTTGACGAGCGGGCGATCTCGTTCGCCCTTGCAAACGGCGCGGATACCCTCGTCTCGTCGGACGCCAAACATCATCTCATCGCGGAGGCGGTGGAAAAGGGGCTCAACGTCCTTCTCCTCACCCACTATGCGGCGGAAAGTTACGGTTTTGCGCGCTTCTGCGCGCGGATGACGGAAAAACTTTCCCTTCCGTGCTTCTTCTTCTCGGACGGCGCGTTGCGGTAAACGGCTGAAACGCCCTCCCCCGCGCGGTACGCGCGGGGGAGGGGTAGGGGAGGGGGCGACATCACGATAAAAATTTCATCAAAGGTAGGAAATCGAACATGGCAGTATTGAACGAACTTTTGGAGTATCAAAAGGTAGACGCGGAACTGAGAAAGATCGAACAGGAGCTCGCCGCGAGCGAAGAACGCAAAAAGTATATCCAGGCGAAAAAATTCATGGAGAGCGCGGGGGAAAAGCTGGAAGCGCAGGATAAGCGCGCCCGCGAGCTCAAAAAGCTCTTTGAAAAACTCGCCGAAGAATTCGAGGAGATCGGCAAGACGATCGCCGAATACGCCGATCTCGACGAGATGGTGGAAAACGGCGGCGACATCGCCTTCTACAAAAAAAGCGTGCAATCCCTCGCGGACCGTCTGCGCGCCATGAAAGGGGAGCTTGCCAAGCTCGCCGCGGACATTGAAGCCGCGAGCGAGGAATACAAGCGGATGAAGAAGCAGACCATCTCCATGCAGAAGCAGTACAAGGAGTACAGCGAAAAATTCAAAGAAGTAAAAAGTTCCCGCGCCGCGGAGGTGAAGGAGATCACGGCGCGGCTCGAAAAACTCGGCGCAAAGATCCCGCCCGAAATTTTGGAGCGGTATCAGGCAAAGCGGCGGGACAAGATCTTTCCCGTCGTTGCGCCGCTCACGGGCGGAAGGTGCATTTGCGGAATGGATTTCGCGCTCGCCCAGCAGGGCGCCCTCTCCGGCGGCGGCGTGATCGAGTGCGAACACTGCCACAGATTTATTTATAAAGCGTAAGCGGTTTCCGGGGGTCGTGGCACAACCCTTTCCGCCGCGGCATAAAATAGGGGCATGCAGGAAATTCGCGCGGTCATATCCCTTTCTACCATTGTGCGGAATGCCGTGCTCGTAAAAAAACGGGCGGGCGTTCCGCTTATTGCCGTTATAAAGGACGACGCCTACGGGCACGGCGCGGAAGCCGTTGCCCACGCCCTCGAAAAAGAGGCGGCGATGTTCGCCGTTTCCACCGTACGCGAAGGCGCGGCGCTGCGCGCCGCGGGCGTCGGGAAGGAAGTGCTCGTCTTTACCCCGCCGCTCTGCGCGGAAGAGGCGCTCTCCTGCGCCCTTCACCGCCTTATCCCGACCATTTCGTCCTTTCCCTCCCTCCGCCTCTGCGCCGAAGCGGCGCAAAAATACGGATTTGAGGGGCGGGTCCAGCTCGCCGTCAACACGGGGATGAACCGTTACGGCTTTTCCCCCGCGCAGACGGAGCGCGCCTGCCGGGAAGCGGAGCGCGCGGGCATTGCCGTCCTCGGCGTCTATTCCCACTTTTTCTGCCCCGAAAACGGGCGGGCGCGGGAGCGGCAGTACGAATATTTCGTCCGCGCGTCCGAGACGGTGAAGAAGTATTTTCCCTGCGCGGTCCGCCATCTCTCCGCAACGGGAGGAATTTTGGCGGGAAGCAAATACCGTTTCGACGCCGTGAGAAGCGGCATCGCCCTCTACGGCTATCTGCCCGCGGGGTTTGCGGGCGGATTGCCCGTCCGCCCCGCCATGAAGCTGTACGCCGCGGTCGCACAGAGCGGAAGGAGCTTCGGCGAAGGGGTCGGGTACCGTCTCGCGGAGCGGGAATACGGCGCGCTCCATACCCTGCGGCTCGGCTACGGCGACGGATTTTTCCGCACGGGCGGCTTGGGCGAGGGCGATCTCTGCATGGACGCCTGCGTCTGCGAGGGGCGCGCGGTTTTCGGAACGCCGAAAAGAATTCTGCGCGACATGGAAAAATACGCGCGGGATCACGGGACGTCGGTCTACGAAGTGTTGGTCTCGGTGGGAAGGAGAGCGGAGAAATTCTATGTTTGAACGGGAAGAAAAGGACGCCCTGCGCAGGGAGATGAAGCTCCGCCGCGCGGGAATGAAGAACGCGGCGTCGGACAAAGAGATCGCCCGCGCGGCGCTTCGTGCGTTCGGCGGATATGAACGGTTCTTCGTCTACCTCTCGTTCGGGACGGAAGCGGATACGTCTCGGCTGGTCTTTGAACTTCTTACGGCGGGCAAAACGGTGCTTGTGCCGCGGATCGAAGGCGGAAAAATGAGCGCGGTGCCCTATACGGCGGCGCTGTCGCGGAGCCCGCTCGGATTTTTACAGCCCGCGGAGGGGACGGATACCCCCTGCGACGTCTGTTTCACCCCCCTTCTTGCCGCGGACAGGCTGGGTAGCCGCCTCGGCTACGGCGGGGGATTTTACGACGGGTACTTTTCCGCCCATCCGCAGGTGCTCCGCGTGGGGCTCTGCTATGAAGGACAAGTCCTTAAAAGGGTGCCGCACGGCGAAAAAGACGTGCCCCTTCAAGCGCTCGTCACCGAGTTGGGCGCCATTGCGCTTGACAGTGGGCGGTAAATGCCATATAATATAGCACAAACGGGAGAAATTTTATGCTGAACGAAGCTCCTAAGAAAGAAAAAAAGCATGTCGATTACGCGCACCCCAACCCGTGGCAGCTCTTCTGGCGCACGCAGAGGGAATGCTGGCGGCGGATGGTCACGCCCTACCTCATGTATCTGTTCATGAGCCTGTTGATGCTCGCCTGCCAGGTGATCCCGAACGTGTGGGCGAATGTCGTTTTGGGGATCGCGTGCATCATCGGCGGGGCGTTCTATAACGGACACCTCTGCTACCAGTACGGGAAGTTGCATTACGGCGCGCTGGTCGCGGGCGATCTTCACCGCAGGAACGAGGAGGCGGGGATCGCGTCGGGAGGAGATCATCACGTCGAGCAGGAATACAGCCCGTGGAAGGGGTTTTATATCGGACTGCTCATCGGGGTGCCCGTCATCATCTTAGGCTGTCTTGCCGGGAATTTTTACGACGTTCTCAATGCGAACGCGGAAGATTCGCTCTCCGTCTTGCCGAAGGCGTACGCGGCGCTCGCGCTCATCATGTTTGCGGCATGGGCGATCATGCCGGTGCTTTGGTCGCGGAATTATATCCCCGCGTGCGCGAATATCAGCCTTTACTGGTCCCTCCTCATGATCGTTCTTCCCATCGTCGTCAGCGGCGTGTTCTATATCGTGGGGGCGTATGCCGAGCGGAATTCCCGCCTTGCGGCGCGCGAGCGGGAAAAGCGTTTGGAAGAGGCGCGCGAAAAGGCGCGGAACGAAAAGCACGTCCAGACCGAGGAACAGCGCAAAAAAACGTTGCAGAGCAAAAAGAAGAAATAAAAAGCGGGGAAAGATGAGGATCATTGCGGGCAAATACCGCGGGCGGACGCTCGCGCAATTCCGGGGAGAGGCGGTGCGCCCCACCCCCGATAGGGTAAAGGAATCGGTTTTCCAGATCCTTTCCCCCCGTCTTGGCGGCGCGGCGGTGCTCGATCTCTTCTGCGGGAGCGGGGCGATCGGCATCGAGTGCCTTTCCCGCGGGGCGAAGCGGGTGCATTTCAACGACCTCTCGAAGGAAAGTCTTTCGATCCTGCGCAAAAATTTGTCGTTTGTCGAAGAGGACTGCGAGGTCACCTGCCGCGATTTCCGCGCCTGCCTGCTCTCGGCTTCGCAGAAATACGACCTCGTCTATTGCGATCCCCCGTACCGCGAAAACTATCTTTCCGAAATTCTCGCCCTTCTTTCCGCGAGAGACCTGCTCTCTTACGGCGGGCTCGTCCTCTATGAAACGGAACGGGAGGAGGAGATCCCCGAAGGCTGGGAGCAGAGCGATCTGCGCCGCTACGGCAGAACGGGCGTTCTCTTTCTCAAAAGGAGCCTTCTATGAAAAAATGTGTGTTTGCGGGGACGTTCGACCCCTTTACCGTCGGACATGAAGATACCGTCGCCAAGTGCCTTGCGCTGTTCGACGAGATCGTCGTCGCCGTGGCGGCAAACAAGAGCAAGGCGTGCATGTTTTCGAAGGAGGCGCGCGTGGGAATGATCTCCGCGCTCTACGAAAAGGAGCCGCGGGTAAAAGTTCTCCTCTGGGAGGGGGTCGTCGCCGACCTTCTCAAAGCGGAAAACACCCCCTTCTATGTGCGCGGCATCCGCAACGCGACCGACTTCGATTACGAAACGTCCGATTTTTATGCGAGCCGCGATCTGAGCGGGGAGATGATTACCCTCTATATCCCCGCCGAGCAGAAGAATCTGCACGTCAGCTCCACGCTGGTGCGGAATTGCATCCTGTTCAAGAAGCCGTTTGAAAATTACGTCCCCCGCGCAATCTACGAATATATCATGAGAGGCGATTATGTTTGAAAAACAGATCCTGATCCCGTCGGCGGCGGAGATCATCGCGGAGCGCCCCGTCCCCAAGTCCATCTCCGAGGTCAAGCGGGCGCGCGACAAGCTGGCAACGGACGTCATCACGGGCAAGTCGGAAAAACTGCTCGTCATCGTCGGTCCGTGTTCGGCGCACGAGCAGGCGCCCGTCCTCGAATATGTCGCCCGCCTCGGAAAACTCAACGAGAAGGTCAAGGAAAAACTCGTGCTCGTGCCCCGCATCTACACCGCAAAGCCGCGCACGCGGGGCGTCGGCTACAAGGGAATGTTCTCCCAGCCCGACCCTGAGCATAAGGAAGATACGCTGCTCGGCATCCGCTCCATCCGCGAGTTGCTTTTCCGTGCGATCGAAGAATCGGGGCTCTCGGCGGCGGACGAAATGCTCTATCCCGAAAATTACGCCTACGTCGAAGATCTGCTCACCTATGTCGCGATCGGGGCGCGGTCGAGCGAGAACCAGATGCACCGCCTCGTCGCGAGCGGCGTCGAACTTCCCGTGGGGATCAAAAACCCCATGAGCGGGAGCATTCCCGTCCTCATCAATTCCATCTTCGCGGCGCAGAGCCCGCAGGTATTCAAATATCACGAATGGCAGGTGCGAACGGGCGGGAACCCGCTTGCGCACGCCGTTTTGCGCGGACGGGTCGATAACTACGGGAACGACATCCCCAACTTCCACTTCGAGACGGTGATGCAGGTGCTCGAAGGGTACCGCGACGCGGGCGGATTGCAAAACCCCGCCGTCATCATCGACTGCAACCACTCGAATTCGGGCAAGCAATTCCGCCAGCAGATCAGGATCGTGGAAGAGGTGATGCAAAACCGCCTCTGCGACAAAGATTTCAAGAAGATCGTAAAAGGGTTCATGATCGAGAGCTTTTTGGTGGAAGGCTGCCAGAAACACGACATCGTGTACGGGCAGTCCATCACCGATCCCTGCCTCGGCTGGGAGGATACCGAGCGGCTCCTCCTCGATATTGCGGAGAAAGTTTAACGGAGCAAGAAATGTTTATCAAAAGACAGGCGATCCCTTCGCCCGAAGAAATCAAAGCCGAACAACCCCTGCCCGCTTCCCTTGCGGCGGTCAAGCGGGCGCGCGACGAACTCGCAAAGGACGTCATATCGGGCAGCTCGGAAAAACTGCTCGTCATCGTCGGTCCGTGTTCGGCGCACGAGCCCGCGCCCGTCCTCGAATATGTCGCCCGCCTCGGCAAATTGCAGGAACGGGTGAAGGAAAAACTCGTGCTCGTGCCGCGCATTTACACCAACAAGCCGCGCACGAAAGGGGTGGGCTATAAGGGAATGTTCTCCCAGCCCGACCCCGAAAACAAAGAGGACATCTTAAAGGGGATCCGCACCATCCGCGCGCTCCATTTGCGCGCCATCGAACTTTCGGGGCTCTCGGCGGCGGACGAGATGCTCTATCCCGAAAATTACGCTTATCTCGAAGATCTGCTCACCTACAACGCGGTGGGGGCGCGGTCGAGCGAGAACCAGCTCCACCGCCTCGTCGCGAGCGGGATCGATCTTCCCGTCGGGATCAAGAACCCCATGAGCGGGAGCATTCCCGTCCTCATGAACTCCATCTATGCGGCGCAGAGCCCGCAGGTATTCAAATATCACGAATGGCAGGTGGAGACGAACGGCAACCCCTTCGCGCATGCGGTTTTGCGCGGCAGGGTGGATAATTACGGGAACGACATCCCGAATTATCATTACGAAACGGTGATGCAGGTGCTCGAAGGGTACCGCAGCACCGAGGGCGGGCTGAAAAATCCCGCCGTCATCATCGACGCGAACCATTCGAATTCGGGCAAGCAATTCCGCCAGCAGATCAGGATCGTGGAAGAGGTGATGCAGGATTGCAGATACGACAGGGACTTCAAGAGGGTGGTCAAAGGCTTTATGATCGAGAGTTTTTTGGTGGAAGGCTGCCAGAAGCACGATATTGTGTACGGGCAGTCCATCACCGATCCCTGTCTCGGTTGGGAGGATACCGAACGGCTCCTCCTCGATATCGCGGAGAAAGTATAATATGAGCGGGATCGTCAGCTGCCTCGGACCTTCGGGAAGTTATTCCGAATGCGCCGCCGAGAGAATGTGCGAAGGATATACCGTCCGCCTTTGCCATAATTTTTCGGAGACGGTGAAAAAACTTTTGTCGGGGGAAGCGGACTTTGCCGTTTTGCCCGTGGAAAACAGCCTCAACGGCGGAGTTTCCGAATGCCTCGATCTGCTCGATTCGGAAAACATCTTCGGCGTGAGGGAGGAATTGCTCCTCATCGACCACCGCCTTGCACTGTGCGAGGGGGCGCGGATGGAGGACATCCGCACCGTCTGTTCGCACGAGCAGGCGATCGGGCAATGCGCGGAGTTTCTCGCCGCCCGTTTCCCCTGCGCCCGTCTTGTGAAAACGGCGTCTACGGCGGAAAGTCTCGATCGGCTCGACGCCACGACGGCGGGGATCGTCGGCTCGCACGTCTCGCGGAAGGGGATCGTCCTCTCCGAGGAGAACATCGCGGACAACAAGGGGAATTACACCCGTTTTTTACTCGTCGAGCGGCAGGGGAAATTGCCCGAAAAGAGCGTCATGGTGTTTCTTTCGGCGGTCCTCGCCCATAAACCGGGCGCGCTCGTCAATCTTTTGAAGATCTTCCAGCGTTACAGCCTCAACCTCACCCGCATCCAGTCCCGCCCCGTCAAGGAGGAATTCGGGCAATACCGCTTTTTCATCGAGATCGCGGGCGACATCGGGAACGAGCGGGTGAAAACGGCGCTCGCGGAAGCGAAAAAAGTGTGCGCGAGCTTCAAATTGCTCGGCGCTTATAATTAGGAGAATTAGGGTTTCGAACGATTTTTTGCTCACTTTTCGCGCAATTCTTTGCTCACTGCGTTCGTAAATAATTGCGCGAGGAAACGTGCTTTTGCGGTTTAACTTAGTTGTCCTCTTGTTCGCGTTGTCTTGCAAGAAGCCGCAAGTATGCGGCAAATTGTGTCCCACAGCGCAAAAGCGTGGTTTTGCTCGTGGAAGTAAATTTAGGGTTTCGGACGATTCTTTGCTCCTCCTCCCTTGCCCACCCCCACAAGCGGGGGACAACAAAGAAACACTGCGGCGACCCTTTCTAATTTGTCATGTTGAGCCGCCGCAAAGCGGCGAGTCGAAACATCGCCTTAGCGTTAATTTTTTTTTCAGAACACTGTGGAGACCCTTCGACAAGCTCAGGGTGACGGATTAGAGCGTGCGGGCGGGGCAGGATGACATTTTTAGTAGCGGGCGGGGCAGGGTGACGTTTTAAGAACACACCTTTCGACAACTTAGATCGTGCTTTTGCGCCTTGATCTTTGTCACACGCAGCCCGTAGCGGCGCAAATTCCCAAACAGAGCAAAAACGCCAAAACCGCCTGCAAGAGTTTTATGCCGAGGAAGGGGAGGGTCTTTACCCCCGCGCGGGTGAGAAACGCCGCCTGCTGGCACAAAACGCACATCCCGCCGAAGGTGACGAGCCCGCACGAGAGGGCGCAGGAGAGGGGAGTTTTATACGCGGCAAGCGCCGCGCAGCCATTCGTCATCTCCAAGAGCCCGCGCAGGATCCCCTCGGTATAGTTGCCGAAGAGGGGAATGCGGAAGAGCCCCAGATCGCCGAGCATCTCGCCGAAACAGGAGAAGAGGGCGATCAATCCGCCCACGCAGAGGATGGAGATGACGGCGGAATACAAACTGTCGTAGAGCAAGGTCGGGTTCGTCTTTTGCGGAAGGAAGCGCGCGGAGACGGGCGCGGCGAAAAAGCGCATCGCAAATGCGACGAGCCAAACGGCGGCAAGGTGGGAAAACAGCATCGCCCATCCCGCCGCCGCGTTTTCATAGAGGAGCGCGCCCACCGTCCCCACGAGGAACATCGGACCCGAAGTGGTGGCGAGGCAGGCGAGACGGAAGGTCTCCCCGCGGGCGAGCCTTCCCTCCTTTTCCGCTTCGCAGATCATCTTCGCGCCCACGGGATAGCCGGAGAGCGCGGCGAGCAGGGCGATCCCTCCGCCCGCGCCCGAAATGCGGAAGAGCTTCCCCGCCGCCGAAGAGAACTTCCGCGAAAAGGCGGCAAAGGCGGGCAGCCCCGTAAGGAGCGCCGTGAGAAAGAGAAAGGGAAAGGTCGCGGGGAGCACGCACGTCGCCCACAGCGAAATGCCGCCGAGAACGCTCTTTGCGTAGCGGACGGGGTCGGTGAGGAAGATCGCCATGACGGCGAGAAGCAAAAAAGCCACTCCAAACGATAATTTTTTCAGGGCAGGCATACTTCCACCCTATGAGGTCTGTCCGAAAAATATAACTTCCCGAAACAATAGACATTTTCTTTTGAATATGGTATAATCGACCGTGAGAGCCACAAGGAGCGAAGGTATGTTACAGGTCATCGGTGTCAGTCTGCAATACGGCAGCAAAAAATTGTTTGAGGACGTCAACTTAAAATTTACCGCGGGGAACTGCTACGGCATCATCGGCGCGAACGGCGCGGGGAAGTCCACCTTCCTCAAAGTGCTCTCCGGGGAGATCGAACCGAATAAGGGGGAAGTCGTCCTCGGCAAGAACGAGCGCATGTCCGTGCTCGCGCAAAACCAGAACAAATACGACGGCGAGACCGTGCTCCGCACCGTGATGCTCGGACACAGGCGGCTCGTGGAGATCATGGACGAGAAGGACGCGCTCTATGCCCATGCCGAGTTTACCGAGGAGGACGGCGTGCGCGCCTCCGAACTTGAAAGCGAGTTCGCCGAGCTCGGCGGCTGGGAAGCGGAGAGCGAAGCGGAGACCCTTCTCAACGAGCTCGACATCGGGAGCGAGTACTATTACACCCTCATGGGGGAGATGGACGCCAAGCAGAAGGTGAAAGTGCTTCTCGCGCAGGCGCTCTTCGGCGATCCCGACGTGCTTCTTTTGGATGAGCCCACCAACAATCTCGACCTCAAAACGGTGCGCTGGCTCGAAAATTATCTTCTCGACTTCGAGAATACCATCATCATCGTCTCCCACAACCGCCACTTTCTCAATAAAGTCTGCACGCACATCTGCGACGTAGACTTCGGCAAGATCAATCTCTTCCTCGGCAACTACGACTTTTGGTACCAGACTTCCCAGCTCATGGCGCGCCAGCAGCGGGACGCCGACAAGAAGGCGGAGCAGCGCGCCGCCGAGCTGAGGGACTTCATCGCGCGCTTCGCGGCGAACGCGAGCAAATCGCGGCAGGCGACGAGCAGGAAAAAGGAGCTCGAAAAACTCACGATCTCCGATTTCAAGCCCTCTCTCCGCAAATATCCCTTCATCGAATTCAAGTACGAGCGGGAGATCGGCAACGACATCCTCATGGTGGAAAACCTCACCAAGAAGGGGTTTTTCGAAAACGTCTCCTTTACGGTACAGCGGGGAGATAAGATCGGGATCCTGTGCGATAAATCTACCGCCGTCACCATGCTCTACGATATTTTAACGGGCAAGCAGGAGCCCGACGCGGGCACGGTGAAGTGGGGAAAGACGATCAATTATTCCTATTATCCCCTCGATAACGGGGAATTCTTCGACGGATGCACCCTCACCCTCGTGCAGTGGCTCTCGCAGTTCTCCAAGGACCATTACGAGGAATATCTGCGCGGCTGGCTGGGACGGATGCTCTTTTCGGGCGAGGAAGCGCTCAAAGAGGCGAGGGTCCTTTCGGGCGGCGAAAAGGTACGGTGCATGCTCGCAAAAATGATGCTCGAAGGGGGAAACTTCCTCATCTTCGACGAGCCCACCAACCACCTCGACTTGGAGAGCATCACCTCCCTCAACAACGGGCTCACGGCGTTCAAGGGGTGCCTTCTCATGACCTCGCACGACCAGGAGCTCATGAACACGGTGTGCAACCGCATCATCGTTTTGAGCGGCACGAAGGTGTACGATAAGTCGATCACGTTCGACGACTATCTGGACAGCATCAGCGGCTGATGCCTTGCGCCCGCGCCAAATGCGGCGGGCGGGCAAAAAATTCAAAATATTTTTCTCCGAAAAACGCTTGACAACGGGTTTGCACCTGTGATAGGATAAAATCATGAAACATACGAATTCCCACAATTACATGTACATGCCGATGAACCGAGCAGAAATGCGCGGGTTTTCGGCGTTGTAAAAAAACCGGAACTTGTACATCTCCGCTCGGAACTTTCTTCCGGGCGGTTTTTTTATGCCGATAACCTTTATCCAAAAGGAGACTTCATGATAGCGCTCAAAAACTTAACGAAAATTTATCCCTCGAAAACGGGAGAGACGGTCGCCCTCGAAAACGTCGATCTCGAAATCCCCGACGGCTCCGTGTTCGGCGTCATCGGGCTGTCGGGAGCGGGGAAGAGCACCTTGGTCCGCTGCCTCAACCTGCTCGAAAAGCCCACGCGCGGGCAGGTGATCATCGACGGCGAGGACGTTACCGCCCTTTCGGGGAAGCGCCTCCGCGCGCTCCGCCGCTCCGTCGGCATGATCTTCCAGAGCTTCAATCTGCTCGAACAGCGCACGGCGGCGGCGAACGTCCGCTTCCCCCTCGAGCTCGGCAAGATCCCCCGCGAAGAGGCGAAACGCAGGGTGGGGGAGCTCCTTTCCCTCGTGGGGCTCTCGGAGAAGGCGGATTTCTACCCTTCGCAACTTTCGGGCGGGCAAAAACAGCGGGTCGCCATCGCGAGAGCGCTCGCCACGGAGCCCAAATATCTTCTCTGCGACGAGGCGACGAGCGCGCTCGACCCCGCCACGACCGAATCCGTTCTGCAACTGCTCAAAAAGATTAACCGCGAGCTTGGGGTAACGATCGTCGTCATCACCCACGAAATGAAGGTGGTGGAGAGCGTCTGCACCCACGTCGCCGTACTCGATCAGAGCCGCGTCGCCGAGGCGGGCAAAGTAGAGGACATCTTCTCCTTCCCGCAGTCGGAGATCGCAAAACGGCTCATTCTGCCCGACCTCATCCGCTCCGTCGCGGGGAGCGGGAAAGGGAACCAACTGCGGCTCGTCTTTCACGGGGACGCGAGCGATACGCCCGTCATTTCGGGGCTTGCTTCGGAATGCGGCGTGCCCGCGAACATCCTCTTTGCCGATACCCGCCGTATCGACGGAAAGACCTTCGGGCACATGGTGATCGAGCTCCCCGAAAACGAAGCGCAGATCGCCGCCGCCAAACAGTACCTCACCTCGAAGAGCGTGACCTTTAAGGAGGAAATTTAACGTGAACAGTCTGCTTTTATCCCGCCTCTTTACCCAGCTTGCCGAGACGAACGCCTTCCCCCTCGCGGTGTGGGAGACGGTCTATCTTACCTTCGCCTCGGCGGCGATTGCCTATCTCGTCGGGCTTCCCCTCGGCGTCATCCTCGCCGTCACCGACCGCGGCGGCTTAAAGCCCGTGCTCTGGCTGAATAAAACGTTGGGCATCATCGTCAACATCTTCCGTAGCATTCCCTTCATCATCCTCATGGTGGCGCTCATTCCCGTCTCCCGCGCGCTCCTCGGCACGAGCATCGGCAACGGGGCGATGATCTTCATGCTCGTCGTCGCCGCCGCGCCTTATGTCTCGCGCATGGTGGAATCCTCTTTGAAAGAGGTGGACGCGGGGGTCGTGGAGGCGGCAAAGTCGATGGGGGCGAGCACCATCCAGATCATTTTGAAGGTCTATCTGCCCGAAGCGAAGCCTTCCCTTCTCGTCGGCGCCGTCATTTCCACGGTCACCATTTTAGGGTATTCGGCAATGGCGGGCACGATCGCGGCGGGCGGCTTGGGCGCACTTGCCGTCACGCAGGCGAGACCTTCCAACGCGCAGGACGTCATCTGGCTGTGCGTTCTGCTCATCGTCATCATCGTGCAGCTCATCCAGGAGGGGGGAATGCTCCTTGCGACCCGTACCGACAAGCGCGTGCGCGCAAAGGCGGGACGGTCCAAGAGAGCGAAAACGGAAAAACCGTGAACTCTTCGGTTTTGCGCACGGTAAAAACAAACGAAAATAAAAAATTTTTAAGGAGATATCTTATGAAAAAATTTTCCCTGCTCGCCGCGC
Source organism: uncultured Clostridia bacterium (assembly GCA_947632015.1). Taxonomy (GTDB): domain Bacteria; phylum Bacillota; class Clostridia; order Christensenellales; family Borkfalkiaceae; genus Gallimonas. The sequence goes on from CANRNP010000003.1 coordinate 43,560, forward strand.
TTGCGGCATCCTGTGTTCTCGCCCTCTCCCTTGCGGGCTGCGGGCGCACCATCGATTCGGACGACGTCATCAAAGTCGGCGCGAGTCAGACCCCCCACGCCGAGATCCTGAAAGTGGTGGAGGACGACCTCAAAGAGGCGGGCTACACCCTCGAAATTCAGGTATTCGACGACTATGTCACCCCCAACACCGCCCTCGAAGACGGCAGTATCGACGCGAACTACTTCCAGCACACGCCCTATCTCAACACCTTCAACAGCGACTACAAGACCCATCTTGCGGCAGTGGAGAAGATCCATTACGAGCCCTTCGGCGTGTACGGCAAGAACGTCACGAAGGAAGATTTTGCCGCGAACAAGACGGGCAGGACGATCCTCGTGCCCAACGACGGGAGCAATCTCACCCGCGCGCTGTTCGTCCTCCAAGACGAGGGCTACATCACCTTGAAGGACGGGGTCACCGCTTCCTCCGCCCTCACCGTGCAGGACATCGCCGACAGCAAGGGCAACACCGTCAGCCCCGTGCAGGCGGATACGGTCGCCGCCCAGCTTCAAGAGCAGAAGGACGGGACGATCGCGGTCATCAACGGCAATTATGCGTTGCAGGCGGGGCTGAACGTGAAGGACGCCCTCGCCGTCGAGAACGCGGAAGGGGACGCGGCGCAGCTGTATGCCAACATCATCGCGGTGAAAAAGGGCAACGAGAACCACGCCAAGATCAAAGCGCTCGTCTCGGCGCTCAAATCCAAGAAAGTGTACGACTACATCACCGGACATTACGACGGCGCCGTTCTGCCTGTATTCCCGGTATAACCGAACCCCCGGCGGTTTGGTGCGGGGCGCCCGCCGCGGATCTTCCGCGGCGGGCGCCTTCCGTGTTCATGGGACAAATTTCCCCGTGCATATAATGGCAAGAGAGGTGAATTATGCTTTCCATGCTCTATGCCATGCTATGCCGGCTGTTTTTTTTCACGGGAACGGTCTCGGACGGCAGTTCGTACCCCAAGCCGCTCTCTCCCGAAGAGGAGAAGGAATGCCTCGAACTCGCCCGCCGCGGGGACGCGGCGGCAAAGGAAAAGCTCATCCGCCACAACATGCGCCTCGTCGCGCACATCGTAAAAAAGTACAGCGGCGCGGCGGAGACGGACGACATGATCTCGGTCGGCTCCATCGGGCTCATCAAGGCGATCAACACCTACGAACCGGGGCACGGCACGCGGCTCGCCACCTATACCGCGCGTTGCGTGGAAAACGAGATCCTCATGCTCATCCGCGCGGGGAAAAAGCACAAGAACAACGTCTCCCTGTCCGACCCTGTCGGAACGGATAAAGACGGCAACGAACTCACGCTCATGGACCTTCTCTTCGAAAAGGAGGATAAAGTGTTTGCGGGCGTCGAGCACAGCCTCATGCAGGAAAAATTCCTCGCCGCGGTCAAGGAGCTCCTCACGGAGCGGGAAACGGAGATCATCTGCCTCAGATACGCCCTCACGGGGGGCGCGTTTATGGCGCAAAGGGAAGTCGCGGCGCGGATGAAGATCTCCCGCTCCTATGTTTCCCGCCTCGAAAAAAAGGCGCTCGAAAAATTGCGCAAAGGGCTCAACAAAGACGATTTTCTGGAATAAAAGCCGCCCGCGCGGGGCGGCGGCGCTCTCCTTTGCGGAAAGAAATCCGCCCAACTGCCCGAAATTACTTTACAATCCTTCCCTATTTATATTATAATGTCCGTATGATAAAACTTGCGGAAGGCTGGAAAGATTTCGCCGTCCTCGCAACGGGGGACGGCTATAAACTCGAACGGTGGGGGGAGATCCTTTTGCTCCGTCCCGATCCGCAGGTGATCTGGCGGGCGCAGCGCGATCTGTTTGCCTATCCCTCTCTCTCGGCGGTGTACCGTCGCAGCGAGAAGGGCGGGGGAAGTTGGGAATATTTCCGCCCCCTTCCCGAAAGCTGGAATATCTCCTACCGCGATCTTACCTTCAAAATCAAGCCGATGGGCTTTAAGCATACGGGGCTCTTCCCCGAACAGGCGGTAAACTGGGAGAGGACGGGCGCCCTCATCCGCGAGGCGGGAAAGGAGGGGCGGCGCCCCAAGATCCTCAACCTCTTCGCCTACACGGGGGGCGCCACCGTCGCGATGTGCAAAGCGGGGGCGGAAGTCGTCCATGTAGACGCCGCCAAAGGCATGGTGGAGCGCGCGGGCGAAAACGCGCGGCTGTCGGGGATCGGGAGCGGCATCCGCTATATCGTGGACGATTGCAAAAAATTCGTGCAGCGGGAACTCCGCCGCGGCAACCGTTACGACGGCGTCGTGATGGACCCGCCCTCTTACGGGCGCGGTCCCGGCGGGGAAATGTGGAAGATCGAGGACGAGCTCTTTTCCCTGACCTTGCAGTGCGCGCAGCTTCTGAGCGACAACGCGCTCTTCTTTCTGATCAACAGCTATACGACGGGCTTGCAGCCCACGGTGCTCGAAAATATTCTGACCCTCGCCTTAAAGGGGCGAAGGGGAAAGGTCGAGGCGTATGAGGTGGGGATTCCCACCGAAGAGGGGATCGCGCTCCCCTGCGGAGCGGGAGGGATATTTATCCATGAGTGAAGAAAAGGAATTCGGGCGGGAGCTCTCCGAAGAGGAACAGCCCGCGGAACAAACGGCGGAACAGCCCGCGGAACAAACGGCGGAACAGCCCGCGGAACAAACAGCGGAACAACCCGCAAAAGAGCCGCTCACCTTGCTGTATGAGGACAACCATATCCTCGTCGTCATGAAGCCGCAGAACGTGGCTTCCTGTCCCGACGAGAGCGGGGACGACAATATGCTCGACCGCGTGAAGGAGTATGTCAAGGAGAGCTGCGGCAAGCCGGGCAACGTGTATATCGGGCTCGTGCACCGTCTCGACCGTCCGACGGGCGGGGTAATGGTCTTTGCGCGGACAAGCAAAGCCGCGGGCAGGCTCTCCGCACAGATGCGGTCGGGGGACTTCGAAAAGCGCTACCTCGCCGTGATCAACGGCAAGCCGCACGAGGAGAGCGGCACCCTCGTGAACTGGCTGAAAAAGAATACCGTCAACAACATGGTGTACCTCACCCCGCAGGGCACGGACGGCGCAAAAGAGGCGCGGCTCGATTATCGGGTCTTGCAGACGGAGGGCGCTCTTTCGCTCGTGCAGATCAAGTTGCACACGGGCAGGAACCACCAGATCCGCGTGCAGATGGCGGGGATCGCCCATCCTGTGTACGGCGACATGCGCTACGGCGGGGAGCGGGCGCAAAAGGGCAAGCTCGCGCTCTGGGCGTACTATCTCGGATTCACCCACCCCGTCACGAAGGAACGGATGCTCTTTCTCTGCGAACCGCCGAAGGGAGAGATCCCGTGGCGGAAATTCGACCTCTCCGTTGCGACAAAACCTTAATAATTCCGTGAAAATTTTCGTTTTCTTGCAAAGAAGGCGAAATACCGCTTGACTTGCAATGAAAATTTTAGTAAAATGATACAGATAATCAGGCAGAATGCCATTTATGGAGCAAATACATGAACAGAACAAAATTTCGCATTTTATCGATCTTTACGCTGATACTCGCATTTACTCTCGTGATGAGTTTTGCGGTCGGAACTCTCTTTACGGTAAAGAGCGCTAAGGCGGCGGAATACCGCTCGACGGACATCTTCTCCGAGGGAGTGGGCGGTACGGTCGGAACTTCCCAGGCGGGAGAGGGAGAAACGCCCTACATTGAGTTCACGTTCAGCGGGGACGACAGTAAGGTGCACTTCCGCCGCGACCTTGCGTTGAAGTGGTATGCGCCTCTTTCGGCTTCCGGAGATACGGAAGATGAAGAAGGCGAAGAGGGCGAAGAGGCGGCGGAAGCAGAAACGGCGCCCGCTTTCGAGACGAAGTATTTCTCCATGACCTTTGCGTTCCCCACCTTGGATTTCACCCGTTTCACCCTGAGATTCGAGGCGGCGGAAGAAAACATCAGTAAAGAAGGAACTTCGGTAAACAGCCTTGTGTTCTTCCACGAAGAGGGCAAGCTCTCCGTCGCCGTGCGCGACGCCGCGTCCCAGCCCGCGAAAGATCTCGAAGGAGAGGACGTTTGGTTTACCGATCGGGCGGAAAAGAAGGAACTCGCCGTAGGGGCGGGAGAGGATATTTCCGTCTCCTTTGCGGAAACGCAGTCGTTCGGCGGGTTCGCGGTGAAGGTAAACGGCGAAGAAGTCGGCGTTTTCACCAACATCGGCGGCTATTTCATGGAATATCTCAGCTCCGCTTCCACGACCCCGCGCGATCCCATCACCTTTACGGCGGACAAGCTCGCCGCGGATAAAACAGAGCAGAAACTGCTCATGAAAGAGCTCAACGGGCAGTCGTTCAAGCTGAATGCGAACAACCGTATCGAGGATAACGCAGACCCCGCGCTCATCGTAAACGAAGCGGTCTATGCCTATACGCTGGGCAGAAAGTGGAGCTTGACCTACGAAGCGGTCGACGTGTGCGACAGCTCCGTCTCCGTAACGAGAAAGTACGCCATGGTGAACGCGGCGAACGAGGACGGCTCCTATCCCAAGCCCGTCGATTCCGAATACAGCGCGCTCACGACGTCTACGGTGTTCATTCCCACGAGCGATACGCAGGAAGAAGAACAGTACGTCTCCATTTATTTCGATCTGGACGACGGGACCAACCTCTCCGGGCTCGATTCCGCCGCGAAGGCGGAGAAGCGGGTCTATCTTTGGTGGTATGCCGCCGAAGGACAGACCAAAACGCTCGCCTCCGCGCAGGTCTACGAATGTCCCGTGTGCGGCAACCGTCTCAACCAAAAGGCTTACGACGAGTTGGAGGAAGGCTGGACCTGCCCCAACCCCGACGATAAGGCGGATCACGGCGAGATCAAGAAAACGGACCTCGTCGCAAAGAATGTCGACGATTTCACCTACATCATCGTCAACCGCGGCGACGTAGACCAGACTTCGGGCGAAAAGAGCGGTCCTTACTATGTCGGCGTCACCGCCGACCGTGAGACGCTGACGAACAAAGATTCCGAGGAATCGAAGGCGCTCGCGGCGGCTTACCAGCAGGCGATCGACGAGATCGTGTTTAAGAAGGATGACGAGGGCAACCTCACGCAGGAATACGCGCTCAGCGCGGGCGAAGGCTCCTACTTCTATCTTCCCTCCCTGCGCGAGCTCATCAAGAGCGCGAACGCCGATTACCGCAATCTTCGTTTCAGCATCTACTATAAAAAGCAGGGGCTCGAAACGAGCGGAAGCGCTTCCTCCGCGACTTCGCTCCGCTATAACGCGCTCCGCTTCGAGATCGACGAAGCCGGCAAATATATCTTCAAAGTCCTCGCGACCGACGCGGCGGGCAACGCCATGAAGTATTATGTCGACGGCAAACTCGTCGCAGTCTCTTCAAGCAACATCTGGGACATCGACGAGATTCCCACTTTCAACCTCTATACGGGTTACACGGGCGCTACCGTGGAAGATCCGGGCACGCAGAGCCTTGGCTACCGCGAGAGCACTTACAGCCTCAGCTCTTTCGACATCGTCGCGTTGGATGGCTATACCACAAAGTATAAGCTCTTCCGCTTCGACGAAAGCGGGCTCAAAGAGGGGCAGAAAATCCCTTCGTACAGCGATTTCGTCGAGAATGCGAAAACCTATTTCGAGGAATATCAGGACTGTTTGAAGGAGATCCGCACCTATAACAGCGACGTCTCCGAGGACGATACCGACCGTTGGGAGAGAACGGACAACAAATACCACTGGGATCCCGACAGTTCCCTCTCCTTCGTGCCGCAGGAAGCGACCCTCTATGTGGTACAGCTCGAAGTCTCCGAAGAGAGCAATCTTCCCGGACACACGGCGACCGCATACCAGGTCATCGAGGTGCAGAACCCCATCGACCCCCGTCCCAACGAAACCTACTGGCTGGAAAACAACATTACCTCGGTCGTGCTCTTCTCCATCTCCGGCGTGCTTCTCGTGATCATCGTCATTCTGTTCGTGGTGAAGCCTTCGGATAAGAAGATCGAGGATGTCGACGTGAGTACCCTCCGCGGCAAGAAGAAAGACAAGAAGGATTGATCGAATCGAAAGCGTTTCCTTAACCGGGGAAGCGCTTTTTTCATTTCCGAGAAAAGGGGAGCGGGCAGGGGTTTTTCTTTCTCCGTATAAAAGCGCGCAACTCACGCAAACTGCGGTTAGGAGGTAAAGAATGGTTATTGCAAATCTCATATCTTATATTCTTGTGCTCATCGGAGCGTTGAACTGGGGGCTCTACGGGATCTTCAACTTCAACCTCGTTTCCACGATCTTTGCGGGACCGCGTACGATCGGAGCGATCATTGTGTATTCCCTCATCGCGGTTGCGGCGTTGTGGCTCATCATCTCTCCCATCATCACGAACGGCGCGCTCAAACTCATGGGACACAGAGAAGTGCGCGAAGAAAAGGCATAAACCTGCAAAACAAAGCTGCGGACAGGGCATAAACGGCGCCCCGTCCGCATTTTTTATGGTATGAATATTACCGACATGAAGCAAGGGGAGCGCGCCGTCATCCTCTCGGTAGAATGCTCTCCGAGGCTGAAAGAGCGCCTCCGCACCTTAAATCTGCACGCGGGCGGGGTCGTGCGGGTCCAAAAAGTGTCTTTCTTCAAAAAGACCTTTCTCGTACAGGCGGGCGGGAGCCGCGTCGTGCTCGGAAGGGAGGTCGCCCGATGCGTCGGCGTTCGCAAAGTGTAGAGATCCTTCTCGTCGGAAATCCGAATGCGGGCAAGAGCACCCTGTTCAACGCGCTCACGGGCGGGAACGCCAAAGTGGGGAACTGGCACGGCGTCACCGTCGGCGCCCTCTCGCGGGAGGCGGAATTTCACGGAAAAACGTTGACCGTGACCGATCTTCCCGGCATCTATTCCACCGAGGGGATGAGCATGGAGGAGCGGAGCGCCTGCCGCTATATCGAGGAGCACAGAGAGGGATTTTTGCTCTTCGTGTGCGAGTGCGCGCGGCTTCCGCGCGCTCTGCCGATGTTCAAAAAGCTCTCCGCAGGCAGGCGTTGCGCGCTCGTCCTCACCAAGCGGAAGCAGTTCGAGAGGGAGGGCGGAAGGCTCGATCCCGCCGCGCTTCCCGCGGCGCTGGGGATCCCCGTCCTCTTTTCGGAAGGGCTGAAAAAGAAGGAATTGCGGGCGCAGGTTTTCCGCCTCGCGTCGTCGCCTATTTCCGTTTTGCGGGAGGACGGGCTCGATGAGCGGATCTTCCGTCCGCAGCGGGAAGAGCTCTCCCGCGCCGACAGACTGCTCACGAACGGGTTTTTCGGGATCCCGCTTTTTGCGGCGCTCCTGCTCTTCGTGTTCTGGATCACGTTTGCGCCGGGGATGCCCGGAGACCGCCTCAAATCGCTGATAGAGACGTTTTTTTCAGATGTGCTCGGCGGAATGGCGCGGCGGATCCCTTCCCCCGTGCTGAGCGGCTTTTTCGCCGACGGGCTGTGCGGGAGCCTCGGCTCCGTCCTCTGCTTTTTGCCGCAGATCGCCATGCTCTTCTTCGTGCTCATCGTGATGGAGGAGAGCGGTTTTCTGTCCCGCCTCGCCATGCTCACGGACGGCGCGCTGTCCCGCCTCGGTCTGAGCGGAAGGGCGGTTTTTTCCCTGCTCATGGGCTTCGGATGCACTGCCGCGGCGATCCTCACCACGCGGGGGCTGGACGAGAAAAAGATCCAGCGGCGGGTGATCCTCTGTTTGCCCTATATTTCGTGCAGCGCGAAACTGCCCGTGTTTTTGACTCTCTCCGCTTCCTTTTTCGAGAATCCGTTTTTCGCCGTCGTCCTGCTCTATGCGCTTGGAGTGGGGCTCTCGCTCGCCGTTGCCCTGCTCTTGAAGAAGGAAGCGCCGCCCTTCGTCATGGAGCTCGCGCCGTTGCAGATCCCGCGCCCCGAATTTGTTGCAAAAGCCTTGTTTTTTCAGCTCAAACAGTTTATAATAAAGCTGGGCACGGTGATCCTCGCCTTCTTCGTCGCATCGTGGCTCCTTTCCTCTTTCAACTGGAAATTCGAGTACTGCGGCGTGGAATCGAGCATGCTCGCCCACCTCTGCGGGGGGCTGAAATTCCTCTTCGCGCCCATCGGCATGAACGACTGGAAGATCGCCTACGCCGCTCTTTCCGGGCTCATCGCCAAAGAAAACGTGGCGGGCGCGCTCGGCATGTTTTACGGCGGATTCCCTTACTCCGCGGCGAGCGCATTCTCCTTTGCGGTATTTTTGCTCGCCTGCTCGCCCTGCGTCTCCGCGATCGCCGCAAGCGCCCGCGAACTCGGCTGGCGCTCCGCGCTCCTGAACGCGCTGTTGCAGACGGTGAGCGCGCTCCTTCTGAGCTATGCGGTCTACTTCCTGCTCACGGGCGGGGCGGTCTGCCTCCTTCTCTTGCTCCTTCCGCTCTCGGCGGGAGCCCTCATCGGAAAACATGAAAAAGTTCGTCGTCGGCGAGGCAAGCTCGCTCAAAAACTTCACGGATAACACCTGCGCGCAGGCGTCCTTCTGCTTCCGCACCCTGCTCAAAGCGCGCGAGATCAGGGTGAACGGCGTCAAAGTAGGGGAGGACGTCCCGCTCCGCGCGGGCGACGAGGTCTGCTACTACATGACCCCCGCGCAGGAGCGCAAACGGGCGTTCTCCGTCGTCTACGACGATGAAAATATCCTCGTCGTCGATAAGGAGAGCGGGGTCAACTCGGAGGCGATCTTCTGCGAAACGGGGCTATTTCCCGTCCACCGTCTCGACCGCAACACCGAGGGCGTCCTGCTCCTTGCCAAAACGCGCACGGCGGAAGAGGAGCTTGTGGCGGCGTTCCGCGAGGGGAGAGCGGAAAAGATCTATCATGCGCTGGTTCTCGGCGCCATGCCGAAGGCGCACGCGGTGGAAGAGGGGTTCCTCGTAAAAGACGAAAAGCGGGCAACCGTCCATGTGCAAAAACGCGGCGCGGGCACACACATCGTCACCGAATACGAGGTCCTCGAAAGGCGGGGGGAGTGCAGTCTCCTGAAAATTACCCTGCATACGGGCAAGACCCACCAGATCCGCGCCCATCTCGCGTTTTTGGGGCATCCCGTCGTCGGCGACGAAAAATACGGCGACGCGGCGTATAACAGGAGCGCGCACGCAACGCGGCAAAAGCTCCTTTCCAAACAGCTCACCCTCCGCCCCGCAGGCGCGCTCGCCTATCTTTGTAAAATGACCTTCGTTTCGGCAAAAAATTTATAGGAATTTCGCAAAAAACGCTTGACGGCGTTTTTTGATTGTGTTATTATATGAACAGTTATTCATATATTGATATAAGAGGAGACAATATGGCGCAGTGCGATCACGAAGCGCAGCATCATCTGGCTGCGGAAGCGGCGAAAACGAATATGCCGCAGGAAGAGGACATCGGGCGGGTGAGCGCCCTTTTCAAGGCGATCTCCGAGCCGAGCCGCTTAAAGATCCTGTTCGCTTTGCGGCAGGGGGAAATGTGCGTCTACCATATCGTGGAGGCGGTGGGGGGCACGCAGAGCGCCGTCTCGCACCAGCTCCGCATTTTGCGCGACAGCCGCATGATCAAGGCGCGGCGCGACGGGCAGAATATCGTATATTCCCTTGCCGACGAGCATGTGCTCGCCGTGTTGGAGCTCGTCTGCACCCATGTGAATTGCAAAATTTAGAGGCACGTTATGCAAAAAATCATCAAGATCAAAAATTTAGACTGCGCCGCATGCGCGGCGGAGCTGAGCGAGGAACTCAACGGCATCGAAGGCATATCCGACGCCGTCGCCGATTTTATCAACCAACGGGTAAGCCTCTCCTATGAGAGCGAAGAGGCGCTTGAAAAGGCGATCTATTCCATCACGCACTTCGAGGAAGTCGAACTTTCGGAGGGTCCCGCGAAAAGAGAGCGGCATTTGAAAGAGATCGTTTCCATCGCCGTATCGGCGGCGTTTTTTATCCCCGCGCTCATCTTGCAGTTGACGGGGATGAACGTCTGGCTCGTGTTTTCCCTCTTTCTCGCAAGCGCGATCGCCGCGGGCTGGCAGGTGGTGTGGAACGTGCTTCATTTCCGCCTTTCCACCTTTCTCGACGAAAATTTTCTCATGACGCTCGCCGCCGTGGGCGCGTTCGTCATCATGGAGCCGCTCGAAGGCGCCGCGGTCATGCTGCTCTACCAGATCGGCGAACTCTTGCAAAACATCGCGGTCGGGTCGTCGCGCGGGGCGATCGAAAAGTTGCTCGAAATGAAGAGCGATACCGCCATTCTTCTCGAAGGAGAGTTGCAGCGGGAAGTCGGCTCGGACGAACTTCGGGCGGGGGACGTCGTTCTTTTGCGCAAGGGAGATAAGATCCCCGCCGATTGCGTGCTGCTCGAAGGGGAGACCTCGCTCGATACCAAGTCTCTCACGGGGGAAGCCTTCCTCAGGGAAGTTGCGGCGGGCGAGGAGCTCCTTTCGGGTTGCGTGAACGAGGGGAACGCCGTGAAGGCGCGCGTGATCCGCCCCGCGTCGGAGAGCGCGGTCGCAAAGATCCTCGACATGGTGGAAAATTCTTCCGCGAAAAAGGCGAAGCCCGAAAAATTCATCACAAAATTCGCGCGCGTCTATACCCCGATCGTGGTATTGCTCGCGCTCGTCATCGCGGTCGTCCCTCCTCTTTTCCAAAACTACAACTTTACCGTGTGGCTGGTACCTGCCATAGAATTTCTCGTGATCTCCTGCCCGTGCGCGCTCATCATCTCCGTGCCGCTCACCTACTTTTCGGGCGTGGGCACCCTCGCCCGCTACGGCGTTTTAACGAAGGGCGCGGTGTATCTCGACGAGCTCGCAAAAGTAAAGACCGCCGCGTTCGACAAGACGGGCACGCTCACCGAGGGGAAATTTACCGTAACCAAGGTAAACGGAAGCGAACGGGCGCTCACGCTTGCCGCGGCGGCGGAGCGGAATTCCTCCCACCCCCTCGCGCAGGCGTTCCTCGGCACAAAAACGCCTTTCCGCGCGGAGAACACCGCCGAAATTTGCGGCATGGGGCTCTCGGCAACGGTAGAAGGGAAACAAATTCTCGTGGGGAGCCTTCGGCTCATGCAAGAGCGCGGCGTTGCCGTGGAGCCCGTCGAGAGCCTCGCCGCCGTGGTCTACGTCGCCGAAGAAGGGGTTCTTGTCGGCTCGGTGGAGATCGAGGACCGCGTGCGCCCCGAAGCGAAGGAGGCGCTCTCGGAGCTGAAACGGTGCGGGATCGTGCGCACGGCTGTGTTTACGGGGGATACGCGGGCGCGCGCCGAAGGATTGCTCCGCGATCTGCCGGTAGACGAGATCCATGCCGATCTCTTCCCGTCGGATAAGCCGAAGAAGGCGGAAACGCTCAAAGCGCGGGGACCGCTCCTCTATGTGGGCGACGGCATCAACGATACCCCCGTCATGGCGGCGAGCGACATCTCGGTCGCAATGGGGGGGCTGGGCAGCGACGCGGCGATCGAGGCGAGCGATTTCGTGCTCGCGAGCGATTCGCTTTCGGCGTTGCCGAAGGCGTTGAAGGGCGCCAAAAAGACGAGAAGGATCGTTGCCCAGAACATCGCTTTTTCCATCTTTGTCAAGATCGCGCTGATGGCGGCGTCCGTTGCGGCGACGGCGACGGGGCTGTTCGCTCTCCCGATCTGGGCGGCGGTATTCGGCGACGTGGGCGTTATGCTCCTCGCGGTACTCAATTCCATGCGCATGCGCGGGAAAATCTCATAAAATTTTCGGCGACCGCTTGAAAAAGAGCGGCCGCCGTGCTATAATGGAAGCACTATGAAACATCTTATCGATTGCGCCATGAAGCGCGAAAAATCCGATCTGGTCATCAAAAACGTCAGAATTTACAATGTTTTCACCGCGGAGCTCGAAGAGGGCGAACTCGCGGTCGCCGACGGCAGGATCGTCGCCGTCGGAAAGGGGTATGAGGGCAAAACCGAATACGACGGCAAGGGGCGGATCGCCCTTCCCGCGTTTATGGACGCCCATATCCATATCGAGAGCAGTATGCTCTCCCCCGAAGCGTGGGCTTCGCTCGCCGTTCCGCGGGGGACGTCTCTCGTCGTTGCCGACCCGCACGAGATCGTCAACGTCTGCGGGATCGCGGGCGCGGAATACATCATGGAAGCGTTCAGCCGTCTGAATTGCGGCGGAACGGCTCCGCTCGATGTCTGCTTGCAGCTTCCTTCCTGCGTGCCTGCCACGCCCTTCGAAACGAGCGGCGCCCGTTTGGATGGCAAGGAGACGGAGCGGGAAATTGCCCGTCCGCTCTTCTTCGGGCTGGGGGAGATGATGAACTTCCCCGGCGTTCTGGCGGCGGAGGAGGACGTGCTCAAAAAGATCGAGGCGGCGCATGCGAACGGGAAACCGGTAGACGGTCACGCGCCCGATCTTTCGGGCGAGGCGCTCTGCGCCTACCGCGCCGCGGGCATTTTGACCGATCACGAGAGCCTTACCGCAAAAGAATGCCGCGAAAAGGTGGCGCGCGGAATGTATGTGCAGATCCGTTGCGGCTCCTCCGTCAATAACCTCGCCGACGCAAAGGACGCGATCGACGGCGACAACTACCGCCGCTACATCCTCTGTTCGGACGACAAGAACGCCAAAGACCTCTCCACCCGCGGGCATCTCGACGACGCTCTGCGCCGTTTGGTCGCCGCGGGACTTCCCGCAAAGTATGCGATCGCTCTCACGACGATCAACGTCGCCGAATGTTACGGCTTAAAGGACGTGGGCGCGCTCGCTCCCCGCTATTTTGCCAACGCCGTCTTGGTCGACGATTTGGAGAATTTCAACGTTTCGGCGGTATTCCACCGCGGCGTTTTGGTGGCGGAGAACGGAAAACCCCTCTTCGACGCCGATCGGCGCTACCTTCCCGACGCCGTAAAGAGCACGGTAAAAGTGAAAAAAGTGACGGCGGAAGATTTCAAAATCGTGGGTCACGGCGGAAAATTCCGCGTGATGGAGATTGTGCCGTACGGGCTCTACACGGGCGAGACCTTCCTTCCCGCGCCGGAGAGCGAATTCTGCGTAAAGGGCACCGACCTTTGCAAGCTCGCCGTCGTGGAGCGCCATTTCGCAACGGGCAACATCGGGCTGGGGCTCGTGAAGGGCTACGGGCTGAAAGGCGGGGCGATCGGGATCTCGGTCGCGCACGACAGCCACAATCTCGTCATCATGGGGGACGACGACGAAGCGATGGCGCGTTGCGTCGCCCTTCTCGAACGGACGGGCGGCGGCATGGCGGTCGTTTCGGAGGGAAAAGAGGAAGTGTTCGCGCTCGATATCGCGGGGCTCATGAGCTCGGCTCCCGTCGGCGAAGTGGTCGCCCAAACGGGGCGCCTGCAAGAGGCGGGCAGAGCGATGGGCGTAAAGGAATGCTACGAGCCGTTTATGACGATGATCTTTCTCTCCCTTGCGGTGATCCCCAAAGTAAAATTGCTTGACGGGGGGCTGTTCGACCTCACCAAGTGGAGTTTTGTTCCGCTCGAAGAGCGCGAAACAGTTGACTTGCCGTGACTTTTTGCGTATAATAGAAGAGGTTGGGACAGGGCGCTCCCGCTCGTAAATTCCCTCCCAAAAAAGGAGAAAATGCAATGAAGGGACGAAGTAGCAAATATCATCCATGCCGTTTGAATTTTTTAGACGGGTCGTCCCTTTCTGTCCTTTTTTAAGATAGCGAGGTCGGCTCCGTCTTTTCGTGAAGCAGAGGTGGAGTTATGACCGAAGAATTGAGACTTTTTTTACAGGAAAAAAATTATGCAGGGGCTGCCGCTCTGGTGAAAAAACCGGAAGAGGCGGCTTCTCTTTTGTCCGAAATGGACGATGGGGACGTCATCCCCTTCGCCCGCGAGTTGGAGAGCGATTTTCTCGCCGACGTCCTCGTTCTGTTGGACGCTCCCTTGCAGGAGAAGATCCTCTTGGGCTTGCATGACGACGAGTTGCAGGAGGTGATGGAGGACGTCTCGGTAGACGACACGGTAGACATCATCGAAGAGATGCCCGAAGAGGTCGCGCGCCGCATTGCCGAGGAAGAGGAGATCTTGGCGCTGCTCGAAGAACGGAAGTTCTCCGTGTTAAAGCCGCTCCTTTCCTCGATGAACGAGATCGATCTTGCGGAAGTGTTCGACAGCGTGAAGGAAGAGGACCTCGCCGTTCTCTTTCGCATCCTGCCCAAAGACCTCGCCGCGCAAATGTTCGTGGAGATCGACCGCGATACGCAGGAAAAGCTCCTCAAAAAGCTCACCGATAAAGAGATCAAAGAGGTCATGGATGAGCTCTTCCTCGACGATACGGTAGACCTCGTCGAGGAAATGCCCGCAAACGTCGTAAAGCGTCTGCTCGCCCAAAGCGACAACGAGACCCGCGCCTATATCAACGAACTTCTCAAATACCCCAAGGACAGCGCGGGGAGCATCATGACGATCGAATTCGTCCGCTTTTTGCCGACGATGACGGTGGAAGAGGCGTTCTCCCGCATACGGACGCAGGCGATCGACAAGGAGACGATCTACACCTGTTACGTCACCAACGAAAAGAGCGAACTCATCGGGCTCGTAACGGCGAAAGACCTCATGCTCGCCGATCCGAAGGCGCTCATCTCGGACATCATGGAGGACAACGTCATCTATGCCGAGACGCTCGACGACCGGGAGGAAGTCGCGCGTAAAATTTCCGATTACGGCTTCCTCGCCATTCCCATTGTCGATCGGGAGAGGCGGCTCGTCGGCATCGTCACCGTCGACGATGCAATGGACGTCATCGAAGAGGAGACGACCGAGGACATCGAGCGGATGGTCGGTATCGTGCCCGCCAACAAGCCCTATCTCAAAACGAGCGTTTTTTCCATCTGGAAAAACCGCGTGCCTTGGCTCTTGATCCTGCTCGTCTCGGCGACGTTCACGGGGCTCATCATCAACACGTTCGAAGCGAAGCTCAACGCCATATCGACGGTTCTGTTCGCCTGCGTGCCCATGCTCATGGATACGGGCGGGAATTCGGGTTCGCAGGTCTCGGTCACGATCATCCGTTCTCTGGCGCTCGGAGAGATCACCACAAAGGATACCTGGAAGGCGCTATGGAAGGAGATCCGCGTCTCTATTCTGCTCGCGCTCACGCTGGCGGCGGCATGCTTTGCGAAACTTCTGCTCATCGACAGGCTTTTGTTCGGCTTCGAGGGCTACACCCCGGTGCTGTGCGCCGTCGTCTCGCTCGCGCTCTTCTGCACGGTGGTGCTCGCGAAGATGGTGGGGTGCCTTCTTCCTCTCGGCGTCAAAAAGATCGGGCTCGACCCCGCCGCCGTCGCCTCGCCCTTCATCACGACGATCGTCGACGCGCTGTCGCTCATCATTTTCTGCGGTCTCTCGGTCGCAATTTTGGGATGAGGAATTCGCGAAAAATCTTGCTACGCAATCTTTTCCGCGAGGAAACGTGCTTTTGTGGTTTAACTTGCTTGTCCTCTTGGTCGTTTCATCGAACAATAAGGCAAAAGTATTTGCCAAATTGAGGGCGCTGCCGCAGGGGAACCCTGCTCCGCGCAGTGTTCTAAAATATGTCACCCTGAGCCGCTGAGCAAAGCGAGGCGTGTCGAAGGGTCGCCGCAGTGTTATTAACGCTAAGGCGATGTTTCGACTACGGCTAACGCCTTCGCTCAACATGACGAATTAGAAAACATTCTAAAATGTCACCCTGCTCCGCTCTTTCTAAATCGTCACCCTGAACGGAGCGAAGCGAAGTTGAAGGGTCGCCGCAGTGTTATTTTGGCGCCTCCTTTGAGGAGGAGCTGTCGAGGCGTTAGCTGAGACTGAGGTGGTGGCATTTTAGGATAAAAGACACCACCCCCCTACCCCCCTCCTTGGAGGGGGCAAAAAACGCTAAGGTACATAAACAACAAAGGAGTAAATATGCAATTCGTTGCCGCAACGGGAAATAAAAATAAACTCAGGGAATTCAAAGAGATCTTCCCCGAACATGAAATTCTCTCCGCCGCCGAAGCGGGGTTTCTCGGCGAAGTGGAGGAGACGGGCGAGACCTTTGCGGAAAACGCCCTGTTGAAGGCGCGCGCCGTGTGCAAAGCGACCGCTCTTCCCGCCCTTGCCGACGATTCGGGGCTCTGCGTGGACGCGCTTTGCGGCGCTCCCGGCGTTTACAGCGCCCGTTATGCCTCCAAATTCGCGCCCGAAGGCTGGGACAAGGGCAACCGCGCCTTTCTCCTCAAAAATCTCGAAGGGGTGGAAAACCGCCGCGCCCACTTTGCCTGCTGTATCGCCCTCGTCTTTCCCGACGGCAGAGAGCTGATCGCCGAAGGGAGAACGGAGGGGACGATCTTGCACGAAAACCGCGGCACGGGCGGGTTCGGCTACGACAGCCTGTTTTTCTCCGACGACCTCGGAAAGAGTTTTGCCGAGGCTTCGGAAGAGGAAAAGAACGCCGTTTCCCACCGCGGCAGGGCGATGCGGAAATTAAAGGAAATGCTATGAAAACTTTTGTCGTCCTCTCGGACAGCCACAGCCGCAACAAGCGCGCGCTGGAAAAATTACTGCCGATCTTTGCGGAAAACGACTATATCGTCCATCTCGGCGACGGCTCTGCGGATATGCGCGAAGTGGCGGAGCTCTATCCCGAAAAGACCTACGTTTGCCGCGGGAATTGCGATCCCTTTTACGGCGCGGATGAATTCGTGATCGAGACGGCGGACGGATCCGTCCTGTGCTGTCACGGACATCAATGGGGGGTGAAGAGCGGACTTTCCCGCCTTGCCGCCCACGCGAAAGAGCGGGGGTGCGCGGTCGCCCTCTACGGGCACACCCACACCGCGGCGATCGAAGAGAAAGACGGCGTGCTCTGCATCAATCCGGGCGCGTTCGGAAGCGCGCTCTCGCCCGTCTATTGCTATCTCGTTCTCCATAAGGGCAAGGCGACGCCGACCCTCGTTTCCTGTTGATCGGAAAAAAGCCGCGCCGTGAAGGGAACCCTTCACGGCGCGGCTTTTTTTTACAATACTTTCGAAAGGAAGCTCTTTAATCGCTCATCCTTGGGCGTTTTGAAGATCTCCTGCGGCGTGCCGTCCGCCAAGATCTTTCCCCCGTCCATGAAGAGTACCCGTGTGGCGACTTCCTGCGCGAACCGCATTTCATGGGTCACGACGATCATCGTCATGCCCTCGTCGGCGAGTTCCCGCATGAGCGAGAGCACTTCGCCCACCATTTCGGGGTCGAGCGCCGAGGTCGGCTCGTCGAAGAGCATCACTTTGGGATTCATGGCGAGCGAACGCACAATGGCGATGCGCTGTTTCTGTCCGCCCGAAAGGGTGGAGGGGAATGCGTCCGCCTTTTCTTCGAGCCCGATGCGGGCGAGTAGTTTCCGCGCGCGTTCGCTTTCTTCGGCGACGATCTGCTTTTTCGGGAGCTTGATCTTCTGTTTGCGGCATTCCTGTTTCCGCGCTTCCACCGCGGCAAGGGTGATATTTTTGAGCACGGTGAGGTGGGGGAAGAGGTTAAAATGCTGGAACACCATGCCCATCCGCTTACGGTGCTCCTCCAAATTTTTCGTTTTCGTGAGGTCCTCGCCTTCGAACCAAACCGTCCCTTCCGTCGGCGTCTCCAACAGATTCAGACAGCGGAGCAGGGTGGATTTTCCGCTCCCGGAGGGACCGATCACAACGACCTTCTCCCCTTCGAAGATGTCCAAAGAGATCTTGTCGAGCACCTTGTTCTCACCGAAGGACTTGCTCAGCTCCGCCGTGCGGATCAGAGGCTCGCCTTTTTCCATTTCTTCCTGCCTCCCGTAATTTTTTTCACGCCCGCGTTGCGGTCGCCCTTGGAGAGCGCTTTTTCAATGAGCTTCTCGACCAGCGTCAGAAAATACACCACGACGAGATAGAGAAGAGAGGCAAAGAGCAGAGGGAACAGATAGTCGAACGACCTCGACTGGATGAGACCGGGGACCTTTCCGAGGTCGAGGATCCCCACATAGCCCGCGACGGACGTCTCCTTGACGAGCGCGATGAACTCGTTGAAGAGGGCGGGGATCATATTTCGTAGCGCCTGCGGCAAAACGATCTTCAACATCGTTTTGGAATAGGAAAGTCCGAGCGAACGCCCCGCCTCCATCTGCCCTTCGTCAACCGATTCGAGCCCCGCGCGGGCGACTTCCGCAACATAGGCGGCGCTGTTGAGCCCGAAGGTTACCGAGCCCACCAGAATGTCGTTCTTCACGAAGGTCAGCACGATAAAATACATAATGAAGAGCTGTAAGACCACGGGCGTGCCACGGATGACGGTAACATAGAGGTTGCACACCGCCGCCGCGATCTTGCCTTTCCCCGTTTTTTTCGCGGTAAAAATGACAGCCGCCAAAATTATGCCGAGGAACACGCCGATGAGAACGGCGAAGAGGGACATCGTGAGGGTATTCCCCAGCCCCTTAAAGTAGAGGAGCCAGCGGTCGTCTACGAGGAACGCATCGCGGAGCCTCTCCGGTAGCGTTTTGGCGTTGAGAAGACTGAACCCCATAGCGTTATGCGTTTTGGATCAGAAGCTGTGCGGGGACTTTATCCATAAAGATCACGTCGATCTTGCCCGCTTTGAGCGCCGCGAGCGCCGCCGCATACGATTTATATGTAAGCACTTCCGTTTCGGGGGAAGCGAGCTTTACCGTTACCGTATTTCCGTCCTCATCCTCATAGGAATGTCCTTCCGCGCCCTTTGCGGCAGTTGCGATGAGGTCGCCGCTCGTGCCTTCCTGTACGCCGATTTTGAGCCCGTCGAGCTCTTTGAGAGAATGGTAATTTTTCTCCTTATCGCAGACGATCGAGAGGGTCGAGGAGGAGTAGATATTGCCGAAGTCCACCTGCTCCGCCCGTTTGGGATTGATCGTGAGCCCCGCCGCGGCGAGCGCCTTTCCGTCCGCGTTGTTGAGGTGGGTGATAATGGTGTCGAAGGCGACGTCATGGATCACGAGCTTGCAGTTGAGGTTCTCCGCCACCTGGCAGGCGATCGCCACGTCGAGCCCGGCGATCGAATAGGCGCCGCTTTCCGAACTCCCGTCCGATACGGGATAGCCGCTGCTGTGGACGAATTCGTAGGGCGCAAAGCCGGACTCGGTGTACATATCGAGCACCTCGGTATTTGCGGAAAGATCCCATTCGAGTTTGAGCCCGGACGGCGCTTCGGGCGATTTATTCGCGTCGGCAAGGTCGGTATAGTAATTGAAATATTTGTCCATGTTGCCGTTTCCGAGCCATTCGTCCACAACGGCGTCTACGGCGGCTTTCATTTCCGCGTTGCCTTTCTTCACCGCCACGCCGAAATCTTCTTGAAGAAGATCCTGCGCGTCGTTGGCAACATATTCGGCGCTCTCTGCGCAGGCGCCGAAGAAGAGGCAAGCGCCCGCAAGGAGCGCGGCAAAAAGGGAAAGTGCTGTCTTTTTCATTTTGATTACCTACCTGTATAGATATTTATTCATAAACTCGGAATGTTTATTCATTCCTGCGAGTATCATCATAGCACTCTCCGCAAAAAAGAGCAAGCATTTTTAAGCATAAAAGATGATAAATTTTTATAAAATTGCGATTTTTTCAAAAATACAACTAATTTATTCATTTTTCATGAATAATCCCCTCTCCGCGGGCGGAGAGGGGGAGGAAATTTGAAAGAATTAAATTAAATGCGATTTTGGCGGCGTTTGCGCACGGCGCTGCGGATCACTTCGAAGATGCTGATGCCGATGCCCGAAAGGATGTACACATAGTAGGTGAAGAACCGCCATATCAAAACCGTCCAGCCGAGGACGGGGTCGATGCCGCTCACCGTGACGAACACGAGGGAGCTCGAAGCCTCCAACGCGCCCGTATTGCCGGGCGTGGGGAAGAGGAGCGCCGAATAGCGGGAGATGATCACGAGGCAGGCGATCTGGATGGCGAGTTCGAAGGTCGGCGGAACGTTTGCGATCGCGATCACCACAAAGAAGGGCAGGGTGACGAAGAGGGAGCATTCGATCACGCACAAAAACAGCAGGGGGATGAACTTATAGAATTGCTTCCAGAACTGTTTGAGGCAGTCGCTGTACTCGCACATCTCGCGCACGAATTTCATGGAAGTGCGATACCGCCGCTTTACGATATGCAACTTATAGAGGAAGAAAACGATGAGCAAAATAAATTTTTTGCAAGGTTTCGGGAAGAGGGAGAAGAGGATGATCGCGAGCTGGAAGAGGATATTCACCGCGAGGGAGATCCATGCGATCACGAGGAGGGTATTCTCCCCGACGACGGCTTCCTTCGGCACATAGCGCGGGGTAAGCGCGAGCAGAACAATCGCAAACACGGTGAGGAAAAAGGCGCTCACCACATATTTTGCGACGGGGATCACGTTCGCCGCGCCGCTTTGAATCTTCTTTTTATGGAGATAGTAAATTTGAAAGGGCTGTCCGCCCGTGGAAAGCGGCGTAATGCCGTCGTAATATTTGCCGAGGAACATCGTCTTTACGGCGATTCGGAAGCGGAATTTACCCGTGTAAATTTTGAGCATATAGGCGTATTTTCCGCTCTCGACGGCAATATAGAGCACGACCGCGGCGAGGAGGAGGGCAAACAGGGGATAATTTACGGTGCGTAAAAGTTCTCCCACCTTGAGTTGGGGGGTCTCTTCCCCCGTAAGATAATCGCCGAGGGTAAAGAGCATCACGACGGACAGAGCGACGAGCGTAAGCAAAAGCACGGTCTTTATCCACCAACCGCGCGAACTCTTAGACTGCATCTTTGCCTGTTTCAAGGCATTTTTTTCGGGCGTATGCTCCATAGTCGTTGTTCTATTTTAGCATATCCCGAAGAAAAAGGCAAGAAAAGGAAGGGGGGTCAACCCTTCTTTTTTTTGTCGCGGTGCACAAGGAGATCCACCGCCCATTTCGCGATCGCGGCGCCGATGATGATCGCATATCCCGCATAGCTCCATGCGTCGGGGACCTGGGCGAGGAAAAAGAAACCGAGCACCGCGGCAAAGGGGACCTGCGCATAGTCGAACACGGCGATCTCTTTGGCGGGCGCGCTCCGGTAAGCCGCCGTAATAAAGAATTGCCCCACGGCGGCGGAAATGCCCGCGAGCACGAGGTAGAGGAGTTGGAGCCCGCTCATCGGCGTATAGCCGAGGATGAAGAAGGGCAGGGAGACGACGGTGGAGAAGGCGGAAAAGAAGAATACGGTCATGAGCCCGCGTTCGCCCTTGATGCCGAGGATGCGCACGCAGGTATAGGCGAGCCCCGCCAGAGCGCCGCTTCCCACGCCGGCGAGGGCGGGCAGGACTTCGGGTCCGAAGGTCGGGCGGACGACGCAGAGCGCTCCCCCGAAGGCGATCAATACGAAGAGTAGCTCAAACCATCTCGGTCTCTCTTTCAGGAGAAAGATGGAAAAGAGAATGGCGAAGAAGGGGGAGAGTTTGTTCAAAATGGAGGCGTCGGAAATGCTCCCGATATGGTCGATCGCATAAAAATTGAGCACGACGCCGAGGAAGCCCGAAATGGCGCGCAGAAAGAGCCACGGAAGGGCGCCTTTGCGGATGCGGAATTTCTCCTTTTCGAAGAGGAGGAGCACAAATACGATCGCCGCCGCAAAGAGGTTGCGGAAAAATACTTTTTGCATGGTGGGAAGCTCCCCCGCAAGCCCCACAAAGAGGTTCATGCAGGCAAAGCCCGCAGCCGCGCCCAAAATCAGGAGGATCCCAACCCATCGGTTCGTCTGTTTCATCATATCATTCTATGCCGTATCCCCGTTATGTACGTTCAAAAGCGGTCGATGACCGCGTCGGCATACGCGCCGAGAGCGCCCGTCTCTTCCGCGTTCCGCACGGCGACCGTATAAAAGCCGCCCGCTTTGGCGCTTTTCAGCCCCAGAGGAATATCCTCGAACACGGCGCAGTTTTGCGGGGCGAGCCCAAGCCGCTTTGCCGCGAGCAGATACACGTCGGGGAATTCCTTCCCCCGCGCCTCCCGCGTGATCGTATAGGAGGAAAAATAATCTTTTACGCCGTGGCGGGCAAGGGCGGGCAGAAAGAGATCGGGCGAGGAAGAGGTTGCGATCCCAAGCAAGATCCCTTCGCCGTGCAGCCGCTCGATATACTGCGCCGCGCCCTCCTTCATGCTGATGCGCAGAGCGTATTCCTCGCGGATCATGGAGAGCCATTCTTCCATCATCGCTTCGGGCGGGTCGTCCAGCCCGCAGAGAGCTTTGGTGTACAGGGCGGCTTCGTAGAGATCCATCGTCTTTATAATATTGTAATAGTCGGGCGGAACTTTGAGACCGCGCTTTTGAAAAAAGCGCACGTCGACGTCCGCCCATGCCGAGAGGGAATCGAGCAGGGTGCCGTCCAGATCGAAAATCGCGCCGCGGATGTATTTCGGGAGTTCCATACGGCTATTATAGAGGAAACGCAGAAAAAAGTCAATCCGAATGGCTTTACAAAGGCGGGGCAAAGTGGTAAAATATGGAGTATGAAAAGAGTGATCGAAGTGGAAGGCATGTGCTGTAAGCGTTGCGCCGAGCGTGCCGAGAAAAAGCTGCTCTTGCTCGACGGCGTTTCGGGCGCGAAGGCGAACTTCAAAAAAGGGGTCATTTTCGTAGAGAGCGAGGCGGGCGACGAAGCGCTTTTCGACTGCGTGACGGACGCGGGCTTTACCGTGAAGGAGATCCGCGCGAGGAAGGGGATCTTCGGCTAAGCCGCCCCGAAGCGGAGAGATTGCCACCGGATAGGAGTAAATATGTATAAAAAAGTAGACACATCTTTGAACTTTGTGGAGCGCGAACGGGAAGTTGCCGCGTTCTGGAAGGAGAACGGGATCTTCGAAAAGTCCATTGAGAAGAACGAGGGGGGAAAGGAATTTTCCTTCTTCGACGGTCCGCCCACGGCGAACGGCAAGCCGCATATCGGGCACGTTCTCACCCGCGTGATGAAGGACATCATGCCCCGCTACCATACCATGAAGGGGGAGCACGTCCTCCGCAAGGCGGG